>JAOAHK010000196.1 GCA_026415275.1 Anaerolineales bacterium | reverse complement strand
ATATTGGAGCGTACGTATGGCTTCGATCAACTCCGGACAATACTCCTGACAACCCGAGACTGTCAAGACGAGAGGATCGATAATCAAGTCCTCAATTGGCAACCCAACTTCCAACGCTCTCGGAATAAGATACTCAATAGCAATATTAACACGGTCATCGGCAGCAACTGGGATTCCGCTCTTTCCCATTGTCAACGCAATCAATTTTGTATTGTATTTTTTAGCCAACAAGGGTACCTTTTCAAGGCGTTCAGGCTCTGCAGAGGTAGAGTTAATGATGGGTTGAGCTTTGGTTACTTTCCTCAAGCCCGCTTCGATCCCAGCTACGTTGGTTGTGTCAAAACTTAGAGGAACATCGACTACAGCTTCAACGGTCTCCACGATCCAAGGAAATACTTCTTCCCCATCAGCTTTTCTTGGTCCTAGATTTAAGTCCAAAGCCTTAGCCCCAGCTTCCACTTGCTTGACAGCCAACTCCTGAAAGAACTTTGCATTTCTGTCTTTGAGCGCTTCTTTGACTTTTTCTGAGATGATATGAATATTTTCTCCTATGATGAACATGGGAAAACCCTCCCTTTCACAAAAATATTTTAGGATTGTATTGGTACTTTGACGCTCTGAATAGCTTCCATTACCGATGGAAAACGGTTAATGTCTGTATGTGGCAAAAACATTGCAGACATAAAGGCTTCATAGAAGGTATTATCGGCTGACAGTTCAATATATGTCATCTTGCTTGCAATCTCGCGGATGCGTTCACGGTTCTCTTGGCTTAATAAGGCAAAATAGGCTCCTTTCACGGCTGTGTTGCCCAAGAAATTGAATTTCTCCCACGGCAAATCAGGTAACAAACCAATCTGAATCGATTTTTCTATATTCAAATACTTGCCAAACGAACCACCGATCAACACCTGCTCCGTTTCCTCTAAAGGCACCCCTACACTTTGAGCAAGAACAATAAAACCGGCGTAAATTGCAGCTTTCGCTCGTAGTAGGTTGTCGATGTCAACGCGAGTGATGGCAATATCCCTGCCATGTACGGTTTCTTTCCCCCATGCAACCACATATTCCATACCATGCTCCCCCTCACGTATGCGTGGTGTTGAGAGACTGGTATTTAGATTTCCTGCTTTATCAATGACGCCAGTCATGAACAGCTCTGCCAACAATGAAATCAGACCACTTCCGCAGATCCCATGCGGTTTTCCTCCCCCAATGACCCTATAGGTTGGTTCATAGGTCTCAGAATGGATCCAAACTTCTTCGATAGCTCCCGTTGTCGCCCTCATCCCATCCCGAACTCCGGCTCCTTCAAATGCCGGGCCAGCCGAACAGGCACAAGTAACCAACCATTCTTTAGAACCCAAGACCATCTCTCCATTGGTTCCTACATCTAGAAACAAGGTTAGTTTATCAGTGTCATCCACACCGGCTGATAAAACTCCCGCGGTAATATCGGCTCCGACATAACTTGCCACGCCAGGTAAGCAATCAACTATCGCATTTGGATTGACATGCAAACCAATTTCTTGGGCGCGCACTAGAGGAGCCTGATTGAAGGTCGGGATAAAAGGCGCCAAGCGGATGTAGCTTGGGGGAACACCTAAAAACAGGTGCATCATTGTGGTATTTGCCGCCACAGTTACTTTGAGGATTTGTTCTGGTGTAACTGTGTAATCCTTTACTCTTTTACAAGCTAATTCTACTAATTGATTAATTGTGCCTACAATCAATTGCTGCAATTCTTGCAAGCCACCCTCTTTATCTGCGTAGATTATTCGTGAGATGACATCCTCGCCGCGCCGAATTTGAGCGTTATATTCTGAAACCTGAGCATGAACAAACCCTGTCCAGAGATCGACTAACCATAGGGTAACTGTAGTCGTCCCGATGTCAATTGCTGCCCCCCATATGGGGTTATCGTTTTCACAATGATGCGGAACAATGTCGACCAAGCGAATTAGAGATATGCCATCTTCTCCGGATGATATATCTAGGTAAACCGTGACTTGCCAGTTCCCTTCTCTGAAAGCCGAGCTAATTTTCTTTATTAGTGTGACTGGGATTTCAACTTGTTCAAACCCCAATGCCACCCTCAAATGTTTTTGTAAGCGGCTGAGATCATCGGTCTGATCCTCATAATTTGGTTGCGCAATATCGAGAAAATATCTTCTTAACGATTGATGATATTCTGGGGAGTATCCGGGTAAGGGCTCAACTTCAACAGCCGTTCGGTCGGTGACCAATCTCCGTTCAACCTTTTCCTGCTCGGGTACTAGAACCGAGAGATCCCCTTCGATCACAGATTGACACGCCAAACAATAACCCAGACCGATGTCTTCTGAAGAAAGACGCAGGGTGCTGCGCTGACGAACTTTCCCTTCTGTGACCTGAACAACGCAGCGCCCACAGCGCCCTTGTCCTCCGCACGGTTGATTGATTTCAATTCCAGCTAAGCGTGCAGCTTCTGTGATCAGAGTGCCACTTTTGACAACAACTGGCTCGGCTTTATGGTTGAAGGTTACTTTGTAATTAGCCATAAAAAATAAAGCAAAAAATAAAGCTAGACTTTGTTAATTCACCAGCAATACCTGCTTATAAAATTTAGGGATATCAACAGCCTCACGAGGACCAACGCGGATCTCCCATCCCGGCAATTCGGCCTCAACCTCGCCCGAAAGCACTGCTACCGCACCTGGCAAGACCAAACGTTTTCTGGTCATTTTTTCATCAAGGTTCGCCGCTTTCACTGCCTTTGCAATGCGCTCAGCATCAAACTTGCCAGCCGCCCAAGCGGTTAAGACGCTCATTCCTTCAGCATCTGCCACCAATAGATGAGCGGGCAATCCAGAACCCTCTACTTCATTTGCAACACTGAAGTAGGTGATGCTAAAATTCGTCGTGACTAGCACAGGGTCAGTTGGTTGAGGATTGTTAATCTCATATAAGCCGGGTTGAACTTGGATTGGTTTTTGTGGATCGGTGTAGATGTTTTGACGCAAGACCAAAAGAGGATAGATCAGTTCCTCAGCAAACTGGTCAATAACTATGAAACCAGCGTATTTCGCAATGGATTGTGCCATTTGAGCCTGATTTTGGCAAAACACCAAGGTTGGGTAGCCTACAGCCCGATAGTTTGCTTTCAAGGCAAGACGGCGGATTTGGGTTTGAAGGATTAGTTCATGACCAAGGTTTTTCCCCTCTGGCACGAGGACAAGGTCTTCTACCCCCTTGGACTTTGCTTTCTCCGTCAATTCAGCTAATCCATCAACCGAATCGGCGATCACAGCCAGCGCTGTTTTCGATTGTTTTGCAAGCTCGGCGTATTTTTCCCAATTCTCGGAGTCGGCACATCCAATCAAGGGAGTTTCTCCGCTTAGTTGGGGTAAACCAGCTTCAAGACTTGATGCACTTCTAGAAAAAAGCATCAAGGGTTTTTTACTCATCGAACGCACTGCGTTGATGGTTGCTTTCATTCTTTCGGGATTGTTGGCATCATCTTCAACAGCGATTCCATCCACCTCAAGTTCAATGCCCACATAATTGACTCGATACTCTTGAATCCGTTGTGCCAATGTCTTCACATCCCCTTCAGGCGCCGAGGTTTTAATTTTGACAAAAAGCCCCGGTTTATTATAGAATGTCTTCTCATGGCGGTACATGACCACCTCATTGCCGGCTTTCACTTCATAACCATCTGATTTGAGCGTGATTAAGCGAATTGGCGGCGCTGATGATTCTTCCAATTGTGCTTTTGACTCTTCCGAGACGTATGGACATGCTGAAAGCTCCACTTGTTTTGCAGCCAATTTCATAGCAAAAGCCAGGCATGTTGGAAAACCGCATTCCTTGCAATTCGTTTGCGGCAATAATTTATAGATTTGGATTCCAGATAAAGCCATAGGTTCCCTCCAAGTCCTCGGAGCAGTTTATGATACAAACGCTTTTGCTGCCATGAGTTCGTCAATTGCGGACTTGACACGCTTCAAACTTTCGGGGTGTCTTAGAACAACAATATCCGCCCCGGATTCCACTAGCGTCATGGCAGTAAGAGTCTCCCAATTAATGGCTCGATTCAACCAATCTCCCCATGCCTTTGGTACTCCCTCACCAACTTTAGACTCTTTTGCCTTCCAAGCCTCAAAACCGGGTGTAACAATCATCGGGAGCTGTGTCATCTTATCCCCCTGCAAAGCGGCAAGGCGTAATCGTTCCATGACAGAAAAGCCATACTCAATCCCATAACCCAATGCACCCGTTGTCGGGTCCATAAGGATTCGGTCTAGAGGTAAGCCCATATCACTGATCAGGATGTTCAATTGTTTTGCCAAATTGACATCCATTGGCGTCCTTGCTGTCACAAGATGACCATTTGCCATCGCAGTAGCAACAATCGTTCGATAATTCTTATCTTCACAAATTCCCAAAGCCAACCGTTCCCCTTTGGTTGCTTCGGATACCGCAACGAGCAAGGTGTTATCAGCCTCAGCTTGCCCGGGACCAAACACAATCAACGGCAGCCCTGTGGCTGACAAAACCGCTTTCACACTTGCCACTGCTTCATCCGGAGTGGTTGGTTCTCCATTACGGTTTGGCAAGCTTAGAGCCAAAACAATTAAGTCCGCCCCTGCAGCTTCAGCCGCTGCTGCCCACTTTGCCGGATCATCAATAACATCCTCCCATGTTTCGATCAATAACGGTGACCAATCCTCAGGTTTCCGATCCTTGATTTCGATCGCGACCACCGGTGGATTAGGAATTTCGCCTTCGAAGCGCATAAAAGGCATTGCTGTTTCCCCACCCACGGTCACAACCCGTTTGCGCGTTCCTCCCTCCGCTGGCAACGCGCCTAACGTAATTGTGCGCACTGATCCTGGCCATTTTTCTTTTGGAACTTCAACAGGGCATATACTTCACTCCTTTGATCTAATCGACGTAGGTTATGCGCTCTGGCAAAGCGTAATCCATAAGGGAAGGTGAGTCAAGCGTATTCCTGTTCTCACCTTCCCTTTGCAATTCTAAAACATTGGCTCCATTGCCAAAACTGGGTGGTTATGTTCTTCGAGCCAAGCCAACAACTCGTCCACAGTGGTTACATTACGTTCATCGGCAATTTTATCAATTAAGTCTGGGTCGCCTTCTCTTTCAGCAACTTTTTTCAATTCCTCTGCCATCATCTCCTTTAGGATACTGCTCATCCAAACAACACGCTTGAAGCCCCCATCCGCCGAGATGAACTTTGGACTCAACAGGAAATATTTCCCCACTCCCATCACACCAGGCGTCTGTAATCCACCGCCAGCAATCCCCGCCAAAGTACTAAACGTCATCCCAGCCGGTGTCATACTTGGATCCTCACGGCTGACGACCATTACACCGTTTGCCTCAGGGATTAGCATGACGATGCATTCAAAGCAACCACAGGCAGTCATGGGGTTTTCCATGATGGAATACATCGCCACTTCTTGAACCACTCCATGCGATCCGACTTTGGCGTACTCATTCGTTCCTGTCCAATAGCCCTTAATCGGGTCGATCACTTTTCCAAGTTTTATTGGTTGATTCGGGCCTGTCGGGTTAATATTGTACGATGCCTTACAGTCCAGCCAGTTATACGCCCCACAC
>JAOAHK010000195.1 GCA_026415275.1 Anaerolineales bacterium | reverse complement strand
CTGGTGCTCAGTATCAAGTCAATGACCGCCCCGACGCTTCGATTTGGGCGATTGGTGCTAAACCAGGCTTTGCATCCAGGCAGAAGGTCAGTCTTGCTCAAATGCCGCTGTCTAGCGGGCCTGATGGTGTATTGGATGACCAATATCTCGCCTTTCGCCAATATATTCATGCATTTCTCATCCCCCTAGCGCTAGCTGTATTGGGCAGCAGTTTATTGATTCTGTTTGGTTTGCCTTATCTTATGGTTGTTGCTATAGCCCGACCTTTGAAAAGACTCCTAGGAGGAGTAGAACAGTTTGATCGTGATCAGAAGCATCGGTATATACCCGTTGAGTATAATGATGAAATTGGGTATCTAACCACTGCGTTCAACAAGATGAGTAGTGCATTAGATGATTTAGTTTGCAATCTGGAAATGCGGGTTAATGAACGAACTGCTGACCTTTTGGCTGTTAATGAAAAGTTGCATAAGTTATCGGTTGCTGTGGAAAAGAGTCCGAGTGTCATTATGATTACCGATCCCCAATTTGAGATCGAATATGTAAATGAGGCTTTCACACTTACCACAGGTTATACTTTTGACGAAGTGAAAGGTAAGAATCCGCTCTTCCTGAGATCGGATCAAACCTCACCTGAAAACTTTGAAAAAATGTGGGTGACCTTGAGAGAAGGAAAAACATGGCGGGGAGAGCTAGCCAATCAGCGCAAGAATGGCGAAATCTATTGGGAATTCACAGTTATAGCACCGATTTATGATGTTGAGGGAAACGTAACCCATTATGTGGCAGTCAATGAAGATATAACGGCTCGAAAAGCAGCCGAACAAAAATTGGAACAAATGGCGATTACCGATCCTTTGACAGGATTGCTCAATCGCCGTGGATTTTTCCAGAAGGCGCAAAAGGTCTATGCCCGCAGCAAGCACTTGCCATACACAATGGGTGTCTTGATGATCGATATCGATCACTTTAAACTAATAAACGATCGCTACGGTCATCAGGCAGGGGATTCGGTTTTGGGAGAAATTTCTACTCGTATGCGGGATAATTTGCGTTCAATTGACATTGTTGCCCGCTATGGAGGTGAGGAATTCGTAGTCTTGCTGCCACGTACCCAGCTAGATACTTTAAGACAAATATCTTCTCGCCTGAACCTCGTGGTAAGCGACCAACCGGTTATATATAAAGGCTTTAGCATCCCTGTAACCATCAGCATTGGGGGAACAATGATCACTGCTGAGACCCGCTCCTTAGATGATTTGCTCGTCCAAGCTGACCAAGCCATGTATCAGGCAAAAGCCAAAGGGCGCAATTGCTTCGTTATGTGGCAAATAGAGAGTGAGTAAAAAAATCCAACATTTTCTCCAATGCTCAATCGGGTTTGGGTGTGCAATTCTTTCCCCATGCTATAATCCATTTGCGGGAGATTTTAGCTTTCTCAAATAGGAGGACGAGATGTCGGAGGGTTTGCTTTTCCCATTTACAGAGGAACACGAAATGATTCGTCAGACAGCACGGGATTTTGCCCAAAATGAGATCGCTCCCATAGCTGCTCAGTTTGATGAAAGTGGTGAATTTCCTAGCGAGACCATCCGTAAAATGGGAGAATTGGGCTTTATGGGTATTGAGGTGCCCGAAGAGTATGGCGGGGCAGGGATGGACACATTGGCGTATGTATTGGCTTTGGAAGAAATCTGTAAAGCCGACGCGGCGCATGGTACGATTATGTCGGTCAACAATTCCTTATTTTGCTACGGCATTCTAAGATTTGGGACAGAAGAACAAAAGCAGCGCTTTGTGAAGCCTGTCGCCTCAGGAAAGGCGATTGGAGCGTATGCGTTGACCGAGCCAATGTCTGGATCGGATGCCGGGAACATGCGCACGCGTGCCACACGGGAAGGGGATAAATATATTCTAAATGGGCGAAAATCTTGGGTAACCAGTGGGCCGGTGGCAGATTACGTGGTGGTCTTTGCTCTGACCGACCCCGAGAAAAAACACCGTGGTATCACCGCTTTTTTGGTGGATGCAAAAACCCCCGGCTTCGTGCGAGGGAAGAAAGAACCAAAGCTAGGAATTCGAGCCTCAGCAACCAGTGAGTTGAGCTTTGAGAATTGTGAAGTGCCCATAGAAAATCGTCTTGGGGACGAAGGAGAGGGCTTTAAGATTGCCATGGCGGTTTTGGATGCCGGTCGAATTGGGATTGCCGCTCAAGCCCTAGGTATTGCTGAGGCGGCCTATGAAGCGAGTTTGCAATATGCCACTGAACGAGAGGCATTTGGGCAGAAGATCGGCGCTTTTCAGGGGGTTTCCTTCAAATTGGCGGATATGAAAACCCGCATCGAAGCTTCGCGTCTATTAACCTATCAAGCTGCCTTAGCCAAAGAGCGTTCGAAGACCACTGGGGAACGTTTCACTTTGCAGGCTTCTATGGCAAAACTGTTTTCTTCTGAGACAGCCATGTTTGTCACCCATGCGGCGGTGCAAATCCATGGCGGCATGGGGTATAGCCGAGAGTTGCCCATCGAACGCTATTTTCGGGATGCGAAGATTACCGAAATCTACGAAGGGACAAGTGAAATCCAGCGGCTGGTCATTGCAAGGTTGGAGAGCGGTTTGCATTAAGAATTCTCGTTTATCCCTCGAGGAAGTCAATGAACCCTACTCATGCGTGGCTGTTGACCTTTGTGGCGATTGTTTTAGCGATCGGGATTGATTTTTACTTAATGAAAGTATTGCATGCTCGCATTCAAAAAAGGCTTAGAGATAACCAGAACCCAGAAGGTGCTGTTTATGTCCTCGGCGCTTACTCGCCAATCCTGACTTGGTTGAAGTCCTTTTGGAAGCCTTCTGCTCAGGCAGAGATCGCTTCTTCTCCCCAGGAAGAGTTCGAAAAACAACCCAGTACGGGGGAGTTCCCTTCTATAACGGAGAAGCATGCTCTCAGCTCGAATCCCTTATCCTGGTTGGAACGACGCGGAGAGAGAGTTCAGGTTTTTCTATTGTTACTCGGAGTGCTTCTCTATTGTCGGGGGATTTTGAGCTTGCGTACTGATTTGCAGTTGCCCGGCAACGAGAGTGAATACTTTCAATATATAGTCCAATTTTTCATCCAAAGCCTTTTTCAGGATCGCCATTTTCCGACCTGGAATCCGTATCTGCACACTGGATTGCCTTATCTTGCCGATCCGTTTTTGCATATCTATAATCCTTTTATAACTATGCCCTGTCTGTTGTTCGGCGTGCGGGTGGGTTATCGGATTGCGTTGGTGTTAAGTTATTTCCTTGCCGCAGTTGGAATGATGAAACTAGGGAGGGCTTTTGGGTTTGGTAAGGTAGTTAGCCTTTGGCTAGGACTCATGTATGCTTTTGCTGGGCAACCGACTGCTCATTTTTTCCAGGGACAATATGTGTTTGTTTTCAGTTTTGCTTGGATCCCGTGGGTTTTTTATTTTCTGGTGCAATATTTTCAAATACGGGATATAAAAAAGTTAATTTATTTCACCATTGCGCTTGCTTTGCTTTATTTTAGTGGAGCGATTTATTATACCTTTCTAATAGTTTGGTTGATTCTAATCTTCGCGGTCGTTTTTTCCATCTCAGTCAGCATCCGTCCTTTAAGGCTGCAGATTGATCCAAGAATAACCATTCCTGTTCTTGCTGCTCTTCTTTTATGGATAGGAATGGTTGCCCTACATTTGTTGCCAATGGCTCAATTTCGGCCTTTTATGAGCAAGGGGTTAGATGTCCTGGGATCACACACCCCTTTTCAGATATGGTTAGACTACGTATCTAAGGATACATTCCGTCAGGACGCTTACTCTCTCTTACCAGCGAGAGAAGAGTTTTATGCTTATATTGGCTACATGCCTTTTATAGCTATGATCTTACTGCCTTTTGGGTGGCGAAGGGAGAAACGGCGGTGGATTGTTGCTTGGCTCCTTGTAGTTGCCTTTGTTGTTGTGTGGATCAATGTCGATCGGATGCCTTGGCGGGATTATTTTTACCGAACGGAATTCTTTAGCCAATTTCGGTATGTCTTAAGGCCTCTAATATTCGGTAGTCTAGCAATCTTTCTCCTCGCGGCCTTTGGAATCGATGCAGCATGGAAAAGACTGACCGAAAAACTCGAGGCAAATCGAGGTGAAAATCGATATCGGTTTATCAGGGTTTTCGGCAATTTTGGAGTGGGGGTTCTGGGATTGTTGATGGCTTGGGGAGTTTTTGATAATTTTTGGACTAACAGTCAACACCTCTTTTTACAAGACGATGATTTAACTACTTATCAGATTGTCGCTTGGCTCAGGGAGTTTGACTCTTCTGAATATTACGTGCGCCGTAACCCGGTCAGTGGTTGGCATTTGGCGATGCTTAGCTCACGAATGAAGTTTATCGATGCCTGGTATCACTGGTTGGATATCCGGCGGATTGATTCCCCCAATCGATTAAACCAACGGCTGGTTCAAGCAAAGCCTCATTACCTGATCCAATCTGTTGAAGAGCCTCCACCAGAGGAAAATTGGCGGCTAATCCAACAATTTGATGGAACTGTAATCTATCAAATCTTAGACAGTTTACCAATCGCCTTTAGGACTCACGAACAGACTCTTTCGGCGAACTCAAACGAAGAGTTGAAAAGAGAAGAGGTCGAACCCCTGACACCTTTATTTCTCAAGACCAATGCAATTGAAGTCATCGCTCAGGGAAACGAAAAGGATGTCCTGGTAGTACTGGTAACCCATTACCCTGGATGGCGGGTCATGGTGGATGATCAGCGTGTAAAGTTAGAAAATGTGGGCGGTTATTTGGCGGTCAAAATGCAAGAAGGGATCCATAAATATCGCTTTGAATTTCGACCGATTGTATTTTATTGGGGGCTTATGATAAGTTTGATTAGCTTTGGAATCGGTTTATATATCATTCGATCCGACATCATCGCATGGGTATCGAAGATGAAGATACTTTTGTCGAAATTTAGAGAGTTTTGGATAAAATCTAAAATTCGAGTGATTGATTGGGAAAAAACTGCACCAATTCTCAATCCTGCTGTTTTTCACCAAGGTGTGTTTGTCTTAGAAAAAGGCACAGCTTTAGAAGAGGGGCGCAAGGTAGATTTGGTAGTGCTACCAAAGGAAAAGAACAAAATTCAAATCCCTGTCCTTTGGACAGTTTGGAAACAGGTGACCTGGTTGTTGGTTCGCTGTTTTCTTGGTGAATTGTCTTTATCTTCAATCCTCTTTAGCTTTGCTCTCCTTATTTACTTTGGTACCCGAATGGCTTACCTTTCAGATTTTCCAATTTATTTCTTCACTGACGAAGCAATCCAAACCGCCTCTGCAGCAGAGTTAGTTCGAGATGGGTTTTATGGACCAGGCAAAGTCTTCCTGCCAACTTATTTTCCCAACGGTTCATATTGGAATCTCAGTGTGAGCGTTTATGTTCAGGTCATCCCATATTTGTTGTTTGGTAAATCGGTCTTTGTAACGCGATTTACTTCTCTGCTGCTTTCTGGCTTAATGGTGGTGGTCTTAGTAAACGCTTTGCGGCGAACAGTCTGCCCTAGAGCTTGGTGGAGCTCGCTCTTATTTCTTGCAGTTATGCCGACTTGGTTCTTGCATTCACGCACTGCCTTTGAGACGGTTTTGTTT
>JAOAHK010000194.1 GCA_026415275.1 Anaerolineales bacterium | reverse complement strand
GCCTCATGCTCACTTTTACTCTGCGCTCTTCTCAAACAGGGGCAGAGGACCTCTGTGCCCGCTACGCTGAGCCTTTGCGGGCTTAGAGAAATCAGCAGCGGTAAACAGCGAACTCTGAACAATGTCATGTAACAATTTGGTCAAATTCGGATACAAATCTACAGTGTGTTCCAACACCCAGATCAGATCGAGAAGTTCTTCATCAAACTGCCAAGCGGCAGGGCGGATGTCATCAAGCGGTGACGATTTGCGGCCAGCCCTGTGCTTCATTCGATAATCTAACCACGACTTGACTACTTGCAGGCCAGAAACGCTAAATTCCCAAACTTCGGGGAGCACAGGCGCAAATTTACCGCTGCCGATGTGCAACGTTTGATGGTTCTTGTCATAGTGGTAATGTCTAGGATAATCTTGTGGAGAAGTTGGCGTTCCTACGAGACAGCGAGCACTGCCCGCTGGGATATAACCTGTGCGCTGTCCCGATGGAACAAAACGCTCTCCATAGGTATGTAGCCAAAGCAATTTGCAACCTAACTCAACAGCTTGCTTGAATAGGGTTCCATCTTGGGTGATAGGCAGCCGCGGGCTAGGAATGGTAAGTTCATCCCAAAAATGCCGTACGTATTCGGGTGAGGCAAGTATAGCGTAGGCATAGGCAAAGAGGTCTTCAGCAGAAACTTGATAGCCGTACTGCCGCGTAAGGACATCGAGCACACCTTGAGTAACGTTGGGCTGCGTTGCTTGGGTGTCACGCCAGAGAGGGATGACGTGCTTTGCGCCAAAGGAGCCACGAAAATGGTCAAGGTCAGGAATCAGAGCTGTAGCGACGGCAGCGGGACCTTCCCCAAGTACGTTTGTCAGCAGACTGGTGAGGTAGACCTGTTTATCGCTATGGGCGCGCAGGAGCGCAGGGCGGGGACGGTCGCACAGGCGAGCGTCCAACAATGCCCACTGGCGGTCAAAACTGCGATACGCGTAGCGCACGAGATGAGGCAGGGGGGTTTGCGGCGAAAGCGACCTGATAGAGGGCAATTGCTGCTTGGGATCAAAAGCGTCTGGATATGGTTTGTCAGCTTTGCGCGCGTCCGTTTCGCGCAGCAGACTTCCCCTTTCTTGAGATGGCGCTTTCAGTAGGGCTTCCCATCGTGCCTCAAGCACCTTTTTGCTCTCTGCAATCGGCCACGTGCGCTTGAATTGCACGCCGTTTTCTTGCCAAGGGAAGAGGTCGGTAAGCAGGGGCCAATCCCAGTAAGGTTTGTCGCTGGTGGGTAGAAAGGGTTCATACCATCCAGAGAGACAGGGGCGCCACTCTAGGTCAGCGAAACAAGAGACACTGTTCAAGGTATTGAGCTTCTGCTTTTGCGTGCCACTGATGCGTGTATAATGCACTTTGGCTGCATTTGCGGGCTGCGGTTGAGCGTAGCGCACCCCCACCGCGATCGCCACCGGCGTGCGGATCGCAAAAACGTTCTCCGTTTTGCGCGCACCGAGATCGTCGCCTTCTAGGTCAATAATCCATAACTCGTCAAACAGACGGCGCATCATCTCACGCATCTTGGCGAAGCCTGGTCCGCGCAGATAGGAAGAGGCAGTAATGAAGCTGATAATGCCACCGCCCTCTTTGTTCTCCAGCACTTTCCATAAGGCCCAGCGCCAGAAATAGACATAGTCGTTATACAGATTTTTGGCATGCACGCCTAGTCCGCGCACGTTCAGCGGCTTCAGAAAATCATCGAGCAATGGCGGCTGCCTAGCTTCGGGATCGCCAAAGCGAATCCATCCGCCTTTACGTTTCACATTGTTCTGGTTTGCCAGTGCGATCTGCTGACGGTCATAGGGGGGGTTGCCAATGCAGACGAGAACCGGCACTTCTGCCTTAACCTTTCGGGCACGCTCGTGTTCTTCGGCCAATACCTTATAAGCAAACGGAAACTGAGGAGGTGGTTGGTGCGGCGACTCAAGCGTATCAGTCAGGTAGATGTGGACGCCATTTGAGGGCAACGTGCCTCCTTCGGCTTGGATGCGTTGAGTCAGGCGCAGATGCGCCACCGTATAGGGACCGACTAATAACTCGAAGGCGTATAGGTTTTCAGCGGCATTGGTAGCCGCGCTGGCGCGCATGCCCGGGCCCTTGACTTGGGTGATTTGGTCTAGGCCGTGTTGAAGGGCTGCCAGAATGTACGTGCCGGTTCCTGCAGCAGGGTCTAGCGTGATCACATCTTTGTCGACGAAGGAAAATTCCTTGTTGAATTTTTTAGCTAGCAATTCGGCTACTAGGCGCACCTGCGCCTGCACCACCTCCACTGGCGTGTAGTACACACCCCGGTCCTTGCGCATGGCGGGGTCGTACTCAGCCAAAAAGTCCTCATAGAAATAAAGCCAAGGATCTTTATTGTTGCGCATCAGCGCCGACGGATCGACGGCAGCAATAACACGTTCCAACAAGTCAACCGGGGTTTTGATCTCTTGACGGGCTTTGTGGTCGCCAAGAATGTTGAGTGCGTCAGCTATCAGTTTATGACCTGTGCGAATAGTATTAACTGCGGTAGGAATGGATGTGACCTGCACGTCAGATAGACGGGCTAGGAGCATAGCATACGTGAGCGTTTGTGCATACGCATCCGCAAACTGCACATCATCGGCATCGGGGAAAAGGTACTTGCGCCAATCGGTTGCTAACAAAGATAGGCTCGAATCAAGTGCGCGCAGAGCGGCAAGCACATCGTCGCGCAGCAATCGGCAAAGCGGGGCAAGCAGTTTTGCCAGATCCCGCGATGAGGCAGGAGTAACCGGCTGCCAATGTAAAAAATCCAGAAATAGGTTGTAAAGTTTCTGTGCAGCATCTGGATCAATTGCCTCTTTGCCAGCAGTTGTAATATTTTTGTCAAAGCATACGATTGACCCCTTAAGCTCTCCGTTACGGTACAAGGCCCAAGCATTACCATCAGTGTAAATCAGGTTGGGGAGGTTTTGTAGTTTGTGCCACTGGTCGCGATCGTGACCGCTAAACCTAGTGGGGTCAGCTCCCTTGCCAGGTGCTTTGAGTTCAACGTAGCCGGTCAGCAGATTATTCACCAAGATCCCTAAATCAGGGCGAATACACAAATGACTGACCTGCACTTCAGGAACAGCTTGTAGCTGCAAGTTAAGAGACAAACCCATCTTTTGGAACAGATTGATGAGAGGCGTCTTAAGCTGTTCCTCGTCGTTGAATTGAGTACTGGCCGCATATGCTTGCTTTACTGTATCAGCAAAGTCGTCAATTATCGGCTTAATTGGAATGTTCATAGAAGTTCTACTTCAGTCCTTAGGTGGCGCAACCACCTACCCTTCACCTATTCTGTGAAACTAAGCAAACATGTTCGTTTGTCCATCGTTGGCGTTACACAGACTTTCAGACTGATTTGTTCACCTCCATGCTATCCGCTTTTGATGATTTCTCGATAGCTCCATTCCATATTCTTCCAATTGATCTTCGATGTCAAATACACGTTGCCAATCTCCTGTGAAAATCGTGTGATCGGACAACCTCTCGTCGTGATCCACGCCTCGGAAGGAACAAGCGCTTAAACAGACCAAGAGAAGTTTTGTCTCGACTCTGTTTCCTTCACATTGTGTGGTTTTATTCATCTGGAGTAAAGAAAATGGTAACGCCAAGCACGTCACGGCTCCTGAGAGGCTAGTGCCATCTAAAGCGATGTTGTGAACAAAAAGAGGTTTAACTCGCATAGCAGACCTTTACGAAACGACAAATCTTTTGGTTGAATTGGGTTGAAGATATAACTTAACCTAGATTAAGCCGAGCGTAGCAGAGTATCTCAGGGTGCAGACACGGGTCATCGAGCTGCTTATCTCTATGGTCGATATTTCTGATTTAGTTAATCTGCTGCCCAAGTCAGAGCAGTCAGAGACTCGTCTGTTAAATGCAACCAGAATCTCGCACCAAAATTATTTTTATCTTGAAACGTTCCTATCAGTCGTTTTTTTATTACCTTCCTCACGTACGTAGAAGCCAATACCGTTTATTGATTGTTGCTTAGTGTAGGGTAGCGAACTTGCAGTGACAATCCACGGATTTTCGCGCCATACCTTTTCTACAAAATCTTTGAATCCTATCGGATAGTGATCATCTCTGAATGAAGGTGGTCTTTTTTCGCTAGCTGGTACCAAATTTATTGGTTTTGGATTGCGAATACGAAAACTGGGTCGCAACGTTTCTCAAAATAGATCTGTAGAAGCTCGCCAGTGTTCTTGCCATTTTGAGTATCAGAAACAAGAAAGATTAGATTGTCTAGTGAAATCCAGTATTTTATGAGTACTTCTGCTATCGTATTGATTTCCGCACCACATAATCTTTCCGTAGGAGGAATTTTTAACATTTCGACAGCTAAAGTCTTCCAATCGTGCTCGATATAAGCCTTGTATATGGCTTCCCAATTCTGGGGAGCATTTGGAGTGCTTGCGTTTAGCCGACTTAAGTTGCCTTCAAACAAGCTTGTGCCAACTGTGCAAATTAAGGTATTTCGCTTCATCATTTTTTTCCTCGACATGTGTGAACCAACTAATCCAGATTAGAATCCTCCTAATCTATTGCAATGCTCAACTCTTCTTGACAGCTTCATCACCAATGCCGGAAACATTGCAGTATGCAAAGGGATGACTACGCTAGTCTTGCATCGTGTACCTCTCTTCTCAATTGTATCCTGCTGTAACCTCTCTGTCAATGAAGCCATTTATGACGTGTTCTCTCAGCCTCCTCGGTGAAGTGTAATGTGCCGTTCGCCTGAAACACAGCCTCTGATGAGCAGGAGATAGCTATGATTGAGGCCTTTTGAATGCAGCTTCTCGACCTTTGCCCAGAATTAGGGTTAGTTCGGCTGCGCTACGACAGCGGCTTTGCGCGTGTGCGTGTAGTGTGTTTTTCGCCCTCACCTCCGATTTTCCTCTCTTAGCATGCGTGGAGAGCAGGCATACTATTGGCAGGAGCGATCAATAAGGGATTGCCAACCCCAAACGTTTTGATACCCTTGGCAGTGAACGTTTGATAAATGTACATGCCGGCTGGTATGCCAAGTGTAAATGTGAGTTGGTCAGCACAAAGGTAGCGATTCAGATCGCTTCGCTCGGCTCCAAGGTTTGATCTCCCGCCCAAGCGGGCAAGGAATCAGGCTTGTCAATAGCGAATTCCTCGCCAGTCGTTGCAAACTCCAGCGCCAATAGGTAGCAACAGCACTCGTTCCGCTTAGGGCTAGGGCTGATCGTCCATCTGCGGAGGAGAGGGAGCGCGCTCGTCAATCGTGATATCCTCGCTAGTCGCTTCAAACTCTGGCAAAAGTTCGTTGTTCCGATGGTGTTCTTTTTGGCGTTTGATGTACTTCTTAATCTTGTCAACGTCCCAACGGCTCACAGTGAATGCGCCGTAACTACCCTGCCATTTGAACTGCGCTGGCGGCTTGAGAACCTCGTTGACGAAATGCGATGACACGCCTTTAACTTGCTTGAGCAAATCGGCAACTGTGAGCGTGGAGGGAATCGTGACCAGTAAATGCACATGATCTTCTGTGCCATTGAGAGCCAAGACCGTGCAACCCAACTTTTGGGCTTCGCTTTCTATATTACGATACAGTCGTCGCTCGATGTCTGGCGTGAT
>JAOAHK010000193.1 GCA_026415275.1 Anaerolineales bacterium | reverse complement strand
GCTATGGCCACTGTCGCGACGAACGAGGCCGAAACAACTGTTGCGCATTATTGAACAACGTAGCCTTTTTCAAATGGCTGTTGATCGCTTGGAAGGGTTGTTTGACCCACAACATATTTTCGTTGTCACCGTGCCTGATCAACTTAGCGAACTTCGCGAGCAATGCCCCAAAATCCCTGAGGAAAATTTTCTCCAAGAGCCCATGCCCCGTGGGACGGCTGCAGTGGTTGGTCTAGCTGCTGTTCACCTCGCTCAAATCGATCCAGATGCTGTGATGGCGGTGCTGACCGCCGACCATTACATTGGCAATCAAGAATGGTTTCGTAAGTTACTCCAAATAGCTGAGATCGTTGCTCGCCAAAATTATTTGGTTACGATCGGGATAAACCCTACCTTTGCTGCTACTGGTTATGGTTATATCCAGCAAGGGAAGTTACAAGGCCGGTATCAAGGTGTAGATGTTTACCATGTTGTGCGTTTTAAAGAGAAACCCGATGAGTTTCAAGCTCAAATAATGTTAGCTAGAGGCGATCACACTTGGAACAGTGGGATGTTCATATGGAAAGTTGATCGCATTCGACAAGAGATCAGGCGCCAGATGCCACAACTGGAGATAGCCTTATCTGAGATCGAAACACACTGGAGAAAACCGAATTATGCGACGGTTTTAGAAAAACAATGGCAAGCCTTAGTTCCTGAAACGATCGATTATGGCATTATGGAAGGCGCAGAGGATGTGGTGGTCATTCCTGCTGGCGCGCTTAAGTGGAGTGATGTTGGCAGTTGGGATTCTCTATTTGAGGTGTTGCCATCGGACTCACAGGGGAATATTGTGATGGGTGGACGACATTTTGGCTTAGATACCCGTCAATCTTTGGTTTACGTCAGTGAAGAACATCGCTTGATTGTTACCATTGGCATTCGCGATTTAGTGGTCGTGGACACTGGGGATGTTTTACTGATTGTGCGCAAAGATGAGGCGCAAAAGGTGCGCCAAGTGGTTGAAATCTTAAGAGAGAATGGTGAAGCATACATCTAAGATTATTGGAGGGTACCTTGGAAACACTAGAAGCGTATTGTGTGAAATGCAAACAAAAGCAAATCCTTACAGACCCAAGGGTGGTTTATACCAGCAATGGAACACCGGCTACTGAGGGAAAATGCCCGGTTTGTGGCACAAAGCTATTTCGCATGGGTAAAACCGATGCTCACACTTCCCTCACGGAAAGTGAGGTCGAGAAACTAAAGCCGCGGCGCTCGGGTAAATTGGTGATTGTTGAATCACCAGCCAAAGCGCGCACGGTAGGGCGATTTTTGGGCAAGGGCTTTATGGTCAAAGCTTCTGTAGGTCATGTTCGAGATCTGCTCCGTTCGCAACTTTCAGTAGATATTGAAAATGACTTCGAACCGAAATATCGCGTGCCCAATGAAAAGAAAGCGGTTGTCAAAGAAATTAGAGAGCTAGCAAAGTCTGCCGAAGAAGTCTATTTGGCAACTGACCCAGATCGTGAAGGCGAAGCAATTGCTTGGCACTTGATGGAGGCAGCTTCGATAAACCCTAAAGTTGCGCGTCGGGTTGTCTTTCATGAGATTACGGAGCCAGCTATTCGGGAAGCATTCTCCCATCCACGTGCCATCGATCAAGCTCTCGTGGATGCCCAACAGGCGCGGCGGGTTTTAGATCGATTGGTGGGTTACAACCTGAGCCCATTGCTCTGGCGGAAAGTTCGCAGCCGTCTCTCTGCCGGACGGGTTCAATCGGTTGCCTTACGTATGATTGTCGAGCGCGAACGGGAGATTCAGGCGTTTGTGCCGGTTGAGTACTGGTCGATTGCTGCTGAATTTTTGCCCGAAGGGGTCAAAGAAACTTTTGTTGCCAAATTGGCGCGCATGGATGGTGAAGAACCGTCCTTGGGGAATGAGGAGCAGGTCAAACCAATACTTCAAGATATGGAAGGGGCACGCTATTGGATATCGCAAATCAAGCAAGGCGAACGACGGCGCAATCCTTTACCACCTTTCATTACCAGTACCTTGCAGCAAGATGCCTCGCGGCGTTTAGGATTCACCGCCAAACGCACTATGGCCCTGGCACAGCAACTTTATGAAGGGATAGATGTCGGTACAGGCGGTTCTGTGGGTTTGATCACCTATATGCGCACCGACTCGACGAATGTCTCGGAGATTGCACAAGCGGAAGCGCGACAATATATCTCCCAACGCTATGGCGAGGGCTTTTTGCCCGAGAAACCACCGCGTTATAAGACGAAAGCGCTTGGCGCTCAAGAAGCTCACGAAGCCATTCGACCGACCTCTGTTTTCCGCACACCCGAATCCATTAAGCAGTTTCTAAATCGAGATCAATTTCGTTTGTATCAATTGATTTGGCAGCGCTTTGTGGCTTCGCAGATGACAGCCGCAATCTTCGATACAATTTCGGTTGAAGTGAGTGGAAAGGGTGACGCTCATGATTACCTCTTACGCGCATCGGGTTCGACTGTGCGCTTTCTTGGGTATATGGCAGCGTATGAGGAAGCGAAAGATGAAGATAGCGTTCCCGAAGAAGAGGGAGGACGTATCCCAAGCGGGTTATTAGAGGGTCAAGCCCAAAAGTTGGTTAAGTTGATCCCAGAACAACATTTCACCCAACCGCCACCGCGTTACACGGAGGCTTCTCTCGTGCGCGCATTAGAAGAATATGGCATTGGTCGACCCTCGACGTATGCTCCAATTCTCTCAACCATTCAGCAGCGCGGCTATGTAATTCGAGATAGCAAACGCTTAGTGCCAACAGAGACGGGGATTCTAGTTAACGATTTGATCACTGAGCATTTTCCAGAAATTGTGGATTATGGATTTACTGCTCACATGGAAGAAGACCTCGATCGTATTGCTGCAGGACAGGAGAAGTGGGTGGAAGTTATCCGCGAATTCTATACCCCATTCGCTCAACTTGTTGCGAAAGCTGAAAGCGCAATCCCTGAGATGAAGGCAGAGCTTGAGCCCATTGGAAGAGAATGCCCAGATTGTGGCAAAGAGTTAGTCGTCCGATTTGGACGCTATGGAAAGTTTATCTCGTGCAGTGGTTTTCCCGATTGTCGGTATACAGAAGCTTGGCTTGAAAAGGTGGGTGTTCGCTGTCCGAAATGCCAGGGTGAGATCGTTGAGCGAAAGACAAGACGGAATCGAGTATTCTACGGCTGTGCCAATTATCCCCAATGTGATTTCACCTCGTGGAAAAAACCCTTGCCAGCTCCTTGTCCAGAATGTGGAGGGCTACTAGTCATTGCTGACAAGAATAACGCTCAATGCCTAAGTTGTGAGGAACGCTACCCGTTGGACGAAGTCGTTCAGGATGAAATGGCTTCAACGGCATAAACCTTGCAACAAAATATCCGAAGAAGTTGCAAAATCAATCGCTTTAATCTAAAATATGATCAGAACATTTTGAAAAAGCCACGCAGCGATTGAGAAAATTTCTGGGCAGAAGCTGTTGAAATGGAGAGTGAGGCATGAACATGATCCGCGAAAACTTAAAAAGACCCCCTGTTCTAGTGGGAATTGGGTTTGTGGTGGGTTTAATTCTTGGTTGGTTTGTCATCGGATGGGGAATTTGGCCAGTCAAGTGGACAGATGCGGCCCCGGAACATCTGCGCCATGACTTAAAGCTGGAATATCTCAGTATGGCGGTCGATTCCTACATTTTGACTCAGGATGCTGAATTAGCAAAGAGACGGTTTGCCAACTTTAGCAAAGAAGGCGAGGAACTTCTCAAAGAGCTGGAGAACCAAAAACCACAACAGGCGGCAAACATTGCTGCGTTTCGCTTAGCTGTAACAGGAGAGCCTACCCTTCCCGTTCCCACCCAGGCTGCAGGAGGAGAATTGCTTCCTACAGAACAAGCCAAACCGCCGGCTCGCACAGGTGTCTCGATTGTGCGCAGTCTGTTGACTGTTTTCTGTGTGGCATTTGTGATCATATTGCTTGGGGTAGTCGTTTTTCTCTTTCTTCGCACACGTAAGCCAGCGGTACGCACTCCTGCCCAGACACCATCTCAGCAGGCTTTTGCTCCCAGAGTAGAAGAGGAATGGCGGTCGGTGCCCCAGACAGTACCTAGCACAGAGCCACCAATGATGCAATTCATGGCATCGTATAAGTATGGCGATGATTTGTTTGATGACTCATTTAGTATCGACTCGCAAAGTGGTGAATTTCTCGGTGAATGTGGTGTCAACATTTGTGAAACCATCGGGGTCGGGGAGCCCAAAAAAGTCACAGCATTTGAAGTTTGGCTTTTTGATAAGAACGATATTCAGACCATCACCAAAGTACTGATGAGTGAACATGCCTATCACGACGAAACGACTTATCAGCGTTTAGCTGCAAAGGGCGAACCTATCCTCGTTCAACCTGGCTTGGAAACTGTTTTGGAAACGCAAACGCTGCAGTTGGTTGTGCGTGTGGTTGACATGGCTTATGGGGATGGTGCGATGCCCGCTTCGAGCTATTTTGACCAATTAATCCTTGAATTAGCTGTCTGGTCAAAAATGTAATTGAAGAAGGATTGATAAGAAGACTTAAGTAAACGAACTAGAATACCACCGAGTAGGGAAAGAGACTGTTCAAAGAATTGGACAGTCTCTTGTTGTTTTAAAGAAAGCCGTTGTTATTCTCCGTTAGTTCGGGATTATGTCGGGGGATTGAAGAAATCCTCCTCGCTTTGCTTTCGTAGTTGACTGACTTACTGCGGGCATTCCTGATTCGTTAATTCCCCCCACGTAATCTTGACTATCAGTGTAAAGAGATTGTAAGGCATGGGAGGCATAGATAGACTAAAATTAGAGGTGCAGAGATGAGCATTCCATGGTACAGATTTACCTAACCACTGCTTCAATTAGTTATCTAAATCAATTTCTCCTATCTTTGGTCATCACAATATACCTAAGTTGGCGTATTTGCAGGAGGAGGCGCCAGCAGTCAACCATTGCCGATTTCCTTTTGACAGGCTTCTTTGTAACTGTGACGATTTTTTCGCTAACACTCTTTTTAGAGACTTCCTTACTTCCCACTGAGCGGTTGTTTGTGGTCTACCTGCAAAACACTATCCTAGCGCTCATGTTGGTTTTTCTGATTCAGTTTGCTTATTTTTTCCCAAACATCTCTATAAAGCACCGATTTGAACGTTGGTTCGTATTACTCGTCACACTTGCTTATCTTTTGTGGGAGTTGATAATTGCCACTAATCGTTTTAACTTATTGGGCAAGGCTTATGTCACAGTCCGGCCAGTTAATTTAGACTACATGCCGGTTGTCCTATTTGCATGGGTGGTATTTGTGTTTGGACGTAGCACGTTTAGCAATCCACATGATCCTTCCATGCGTCGCTTTGCCCTAATTTTTCTTATTCCCTTTGTTCTATCCCTGCTCAATCGGTTACGATCATCAAACTTTGTCTCCACACCTGTTTACCATATCATAGTTTCGGTTGGAATTCTGATTACGCTGTTTCTGTTTGCTTTGAATTACCTTATCTCACGACCTGAGTCCACTTCTTTAATTGTTAAGTTTTCGGGTGTAGTTCTAACTGCTGTGCTGGCGGTTTTCGGGATGGCCGCATGGTTGATGACACCCGCTTATGCTGCGCAGTATCGTCC
>JAOAHK010000192.1 GCA_026415275.1 Anaerolineales bacterium | reverse complement strand
TTTGCTCAAGCTTGGCAGGAGAGTACCACTCCCACGCCCCAAAACTCCCCTCTACCTACGCGGCCGATTTATGCCCCAGGTGAGCTAGTGGATTACACTGCTCAGAGTGGTGACACATTGCCTCTTTTAGCTTTGCGTTTCAACACTAGCGTGGAAGAAATCCTAGAAGCCAACCCCTTCATCCCACAATCAGCTACTACAATGCCGCCAGGAATGCCGATGAAAATCCCAATTTACTACAATCCGCTCTGGGGCAATCCTTACAAAATTCTTCCAGATAGCGTGTTTGTTAACGGCCCACGCGCCAAGAACTTTGATACCGCAGCGTTTATTGCCCAACATCCCGGATGGCTGAACGAATATCAGGAGTATGCTGCCCGCGCCACGCGTTCAGCAGCGGAAATTATCGATTATGTTGCTCGTCATTTTAGCATCAGCCCCATGCTGCTGTTGGCGCTATTGGAATATCATTCGGCTGCTCTCACCAATCCCCAGCCCAGTCCGACAGATCAAATCTATCCATTAGGGTATCACAATCCTTACCGCAAAGGACTTTATGCCCAGTTGATTTGGACTGCGAATGCCCTCAATAACGGTTATTACGGGTTTCGAGCGGGTCAATTGCTAGGGGTGGAATACGAAAACGGTCGCGAAGAGCGCTTTGACCCGTGGCTCAACGCTGCAACTGCGGCATTGCATTATTATTTCAATTTACTGCTCTCCGATGAAGCCTACCAATGGTCGGTGAGCCCACAAGGGATTGCGCAAACCTATCAGGAGCTTTTTGGTGATCCATGGCTAAACGAGGAACCTCACATCCCAGGCAGCTTAGAGCAGCCACCACTGCGCTTACCTTTCTTGCCTGGCGGGGTATGGGCATATACTGGTGGACCTCACACTGCTTGGGGTACAGGACAGCCTTTTGCTGCCATCGACTTTGCGCCTCCTTCGGTCGCTTCGGGGTGCATCTCCACAGAACAGTGGGCAGTTGCCGTCGCCGATGGGATCGTGACATACGTCGATGTTGGGGAAGTTATGTTGGATTTGGATGGGGATGGCGATGATCGAACTGGCTGGGCGGTCTTCTATTTGCACGTTGCCACGAAAGATCGGGTACCGCTCGGTGCAACGGTCAAAGCGGGCGATCCAATTGGGCATCCCTCTTGTGAAGGAGGTACCTCCACAGGTACGCATGTGCATATCGCCCGCAAGTATAATGGTGAGTGGATCTTAGCTGAAGGTGTGCTGGCTTTCAACCTTGAGGGGTGGATTGCCTATAACGGTTCTCGTCCCTATTTAGGCTATCTAAAGCGCAATGGAGTGACAATTGTGGCTTCAGATAAGGCTGTTGCTTCGAGTCATCTTGAATCAAGCGCACCATAGTCCAGGAATCCGAACCTTTCAAAAGCGCAAGTTCATCTTTACGCCAAATTTATGGGGAATTTATAAAGTTCACGTTATAAACCCAACAGACGTGCACAATTTTTGCAACAATTTCTAGAAAATGTCGAACCCGACAGTCCCTCTGACGATTCGCGTTCTCCTTGTTGAGGACGATCCCCACCAAGCGCAATTGGTCGCTGAACGTTTGCGTCTAGCTGAAGGATTCGAACTCAGTGTTGCGTCCAACCTGCGCCAATTCTGGGAAATGCTGCCCCAAAGCAATGCGGACGCCATCCTTATGGACTACCGCTTGCCGGATGGCACTGGATTGCAGGCGCTGGAGCAATTACAGAGCCAAAAAGTCAACCTGCCGGTGCTGATGGTCACCGGACAGGGTGATGAGCAAATTGCGGTAAAAGCGATGCAGAGCGGGGCAACCGATTACTTAGTCAAGGGGAGCAATTATTGGCAAGACTTACCGCAGCGTATTGAAAAAGCGGTGGCTACGCAACGCCTAAAAAAAGCTTTACAAAAACAGCATGAACAAATTCGTTATCAGGCGTTGTTACTGCAGAACATGCGCGATGCCGTTATTGTGTGGGACACTCAAGGCAAGATCACCTATTGGAATCACGAAGCGGAGCGAATGTTCAAAATTCCTGCTCATCTCGTATTGGGAAAGCCTGTGCAGGAAATCTATAACCGTCTTTTCAACCCATCCCCCCCCTTTCCCCTCGAAGACAAGACCTTGCCAGGAGACATTGACCGCAAAGTGACACTCAAGAACGAGGAACGCTGGGTCAGCTCTCGATTGGCACCGTTGCGGGATGTCAGCGCAGATAACCGATTGATCGGGTATATCGATGTTATCCGCGATGTGACTCAACGCAAAAAAATGGAAGAACACATCCAAAACACACAACGTCAATTGGAACGGTCTTCCCATCTGGCTGCGATTGCCGATTTAGCCGCCGGTGTCGCTCATCACATCAATAATCCCTTGACTACCATTATTGCCGAGGCGCAGATATTGCTTAATCAAATCCCACCTGGCCAGCCAGGGCGCGAATCGGTTTTAGCTATCGAGGAAGCTGGTTGGAGAGTTCAAAAAGCTGTGCAGCAGTTGATTGATTTCAGCCGCTCACCCAGCGAAGAGCAACAGATAATTCTCATTAATGAAAGTTTGCAGAAGGCAATGGCTCTGATTGGAGAACAGATCAAAGCCGAAGGGATTGTCTTGGAGACCAACTTTGCCAAAAACCTTTCCCCCATCCGCGGCAACCCCCAAAAAATGATGGCACTCTGGGTGAATCTTTTGATTCTTGCTCGCGATGGGGTGGTAGGTGTTCCGAATGGACGGATTCAAGTTACGAGCTCCCAGGCAGAAATGCCGCTTGTTACGATTCAAGACAACGGCAGAGTCATTCCACCCCAAGATTTACAAGAGATTGGCGCCACTAATTTCTTCAAGACTCTCGGCGGGAGAGGCACTGGAATTGAGATCAACATCTGTCTTGAAATTTTACGTCAACACGCTGCGGAGTTATCGATCACTAGTGATTATTCACAAGGGACAATTTTTCGGGTATCATTCTTAAGTGGAGGTTAAGTGAGGATGAGCACAAAGAACGTGTTGGTTATTGAGGACGATGAGATTGTTGCGCGAACCATTGAGCGCAGTCTGCGCGGTGAGGAATTTAAGATCACAGTTGCTAACAGCGGTGTAGAAGGCCTAAAGATCGCCCGCAAGTTGATCCCCGATATTGTAATTCTCGATGTGGTTATGCCGGGTATGGATGGATATACTGTTTGTCGTGAAATGCGTGCCGATCCCGCCTTGGCAGATGTTCCTATCTTGTTTCTGACAGCAAAAATTAAAGACGAAGACAAAATCGCCGGTTTCAATGCTGGAGCAGACGATTATCTGAGCAAACCTTTCAACATCGATGAATTGATCTTGCGTGTGCGCGCCATCCTTCGCCGTAGCCAGCGGGCTAGAGCGGCAAGCATACCCGAAGTCTCACCACCCAAACCAGGCGCGCTTCCACCCAGTGTTCAATCAATTCTGCAAAAGATCAGCGCTGAAAACAAAGCCATTGAAGCTGAGCATTGTCTGATTGTCGGTGAATATGTCCTCGATACTCGGTCGTATGAGATCTATACTCCTCACAAAGGGAAACTTCGCTTGACTCCTGTTCAGTACGATCTGCTCTATCATCTGATGAGCCATCCGGGACAGATTTTCTCGCCTGCGCGTCTACTTGATGAGGTGTGGGATTACCCATCAGACGCCGGCAGTCCAGATTTGGTGCGTGTTCACATCAAGAATTTGCGTGAACGGATAGAGGAAGACCCTTCACAACCGAAATTCATCCGCACTGTGCCAGGCTATGGCTATACTATAAACCCCGCTGAAGAAGGCTAAATGTCCCCGCAGCGCCGAGCCATTCTCTTCGATCTCATCGCTGGAGTTTGTCAGGAAAACCTCGAGGTTGCTTCTGTACAGGAGAAATTTGTTGAGAGGATTTGCCAGGCATTTGAGGCAGAGGGCGGCGCGCTTTTATTGATTCGCTCCAATGGGCTGGAACAGACGCTGAAAAACTTTGCCAACCCCAAGCCAATCTGGAGTTTTCTCCCCGACTTCGATTTGCAATCCCATCCACTCGGTGAACGACTTCTCCGCCACGAGGCTGGTTTCATTCCATCCAATTATCAGCTTCCAGGTTGGTTTCAAGATGAGGAGATTCCCACCTCTAACTTGTACCTTCAACCCCTAATTTGGGAAGAAGAGCTGCTAGGGGCGATCTCGCTAATAAATCTGTACCAAGAACACTTCACAGAGCAAGATCAACAGCTGCTCAACAAACTGGCATTTTTGATCTCGAAATCCATAGCGCAACAACGCCAATTGCATCAATTGCGCATCGAGAACGCTAACCTTGAAGTGAATCAGTGGCAACTGTTGCGCTCGCGCAATATCTTGCGCGCATTGTTTGATAGCATTCCTGTATCGATGTATATTGTCGATAAAAAGTACAATTTGATTGCGGTCAACATGGATCGCGCCAAGCGGATTAATCTACCCCCTAATGAACTTTTTGGTCGGCGGTGTTATGAAGCTTTATTCAACTCTGAGGACGTCTGCCCCGACTGTCGAGTGATTGAATCTCTCTTTGGCGGCAAAATCACCAGCCGCACCAAACGCGAATGGCAAAAAGATGATCAGCCTTTGGAATGGGAAATAAGCACCTATCCGATTTACGATGATGCTAATCAGGTCACGCAGGCGATTCTTTTTGAACAGGATGTCACCGAGAAGCGCCGCCTAGAAGCTAGTCTAGCCCAATCGGAAAAGCTAGCTGCGGTGGGACAATTGGCTGCTGGCTTAGCCCATGAGATCAATAACCCACTCACTGCAATCATTGCCAATACCCAATTGCTTCAACGGGAACTCAAAGATGATCCAGACAAACTGGAGATGATCGACTTAATCGCCCGCGCCGGACAGCGCGCTGCGCAAGTGGTGCGTAACCTGCTCGATTTAGCGCGCAAAGAGGAATACCTATTCGAACCAACCGATGTCAATCAAACTCTAAATCGGGCAATCTCGCTCATGCAACATGAGCTTGTTTCTCGCTCCATTCAACTTATCTATGAGCCTGCCGAAGACTTGCCTCAGATTATGGCTAGCCAAGACCGGTTGCAAGGGGTTTGGGTCAACTTGCTTGCGAATGCCATTGACTCGTTCGACGAAAGCGAAGAACGGCAAATTCGGATTACCACAACCGCTACTGAAAACGAAGTTCGGGTGATGGTCATGGATACGGGTAAGGGCATTCCCCCAGAAAAGCTCAACCGCATCTTTGAGCCTTTCTATACGACCAAGGCGCCAGGCAAAGGGACAGGCTTAGGTCTTTCCCTGTGCCATCGCATTGTCAAGCAACATGGGGGTAGCATTCATGTCGACAGCCGAATAGGTGCAGGCACGATTTTTACGGTCTCACTGCCGATTAACCCACTAGAAACCAATTCATAAAAAAACTCACCCATTTTTTAGGCGTTCTTTACTCACCCTTCACGACCAATTTATGCACTTCTTCGCCACTGTGTGCTAAATTCTAGCACAGAGCATGATTGATATTGCTGATGAGTAGGAAAAGACAAATCTGATGATTCAGGTCACACGCTTTAATGGCGAAAAATATTTTCTGAACGCAGAGTTGATCCAAACTGTGGAAGCAACTCCAGATACGGTCATCACTCTTGTGAATCATGAGAAAGTGGTGGTCAAAGAGA
>JAOAHK010000018.1 GCA_026415275.1 Anaerolineales bacterium | reverse complement strand
CAACAGATCAGGGAAGGCAAGGATATCTCTCCAATCCTTGAAGAGGCCTTCCACTACGCCGCATACCGTCTAGGAATCCCTCTCGAGCAGGGGCAAACATAAACCCGCCAAAAGGCGGGTTTTTTATCCCCCTCCGCTGATTGCCCAAATGATCATTTTCTATGCCTTAAGCCTCTTTAGAACAACCGACTCTCGTTTACTACCTCAATAACCTTCATCGTAACTATAGCTACAACCACAACTGTAATCATCCTCAGCGGCGTTGCTCTTGCTGGACCGTGACTGGCATGCAATTGTTCCAATCGCAATGGCTGCTAGAAGCCCCAAGGGGCCGCCGAAACTTATACCTACGTACTCTACAGCCTTTTCCAGAACCGTTTCTGCGGCAGCCTCCACCACACTACTAAAGAAACACTCACCAAACCCAGTTGCCATTGTACACACCTCCTCACAATACTAACCAGAGGACTATGGTAAACCTCTATCTCCTATTGTCTATAATACTATTCAGGATTGAGCAAACGAAGGACTGCCCATGGTCAGAAAAATGACAATTAAGTCAAGAACCGAAACACGATATCAAAGTCTAGGCAAACACCTGCGCCACATACGTCTTGAAGCTGGCATAAAAACCCAAAGAGAATTGTTAGATAATCTCGCTGAACAAGGTATTGGATGCTTCGATGAAAGCTTTTGGAGCAAAGTGGAAACAGGTAAACGGCGTCCTTCTAGAGAAAATCTAATCGCGTTGCTTAAGTTTTTTCATGAGAAGAACGGGTGCCTAACGCCCGAAGACGCGCAGATAGTATTAGATGAGGCTGGCTACAAAAAATTATCCGAAGGGGAGCTCCGCTTTATATTCGGCACTAAATCCCCAAGTACCACAGACACAGAACCTCCAAAAACAGCCTTTGGCAGTGCACTAGCACCTCAAAACTTTGAATACATTCAAGTGCTTTTTTGGGGAGTCTACCTTTTTGTTCTAGAGTTCTGGCGCAATCTAGTGTGGGATTTTCTCAACGTCGCTGATGTCAACTGGAAAGGTTTAATACTACCTGTATTGCTCTGCGGCTTGATATTCTTGAGTTTTCGTTTCATAAAACCATTGTTTTGGCGGGCAACATTTGTTCTTTTTATGTCCATACTATCTGGTATCACTCTTATAACCCTTTTTCACCAACCAGGGATCATTGCCCCGGTCCTCAATTCACTAGGCGGAATTGTCACAGCCATCTTGATTTTTTCACGAGGACCCTCCTGGATACTCCCAAATATAGACCTGGTCAACCGCAAAGTTATAAACTTCAAAAACCGTGATGAACACCAAATGGCAATCTCTATTATGCAGGTTTCTGTCTTAGGCATCAGCTTAGTTGTGTTAATTGGAATAGCAATGAACCTTATTCTATTTATGGCTCCACCTGAAGCATTCAACAGCATGCCACATCACCTACGAGTAGCTCGCGGCATAGAGATTCTTCTCGCAATCATTATGATTTTGGTTCAGTTGGGGATCTGGTGGTTTTTGCCACTTTTGCGATTTTTGTCTCACCCAATTTCTGAAACCTAGAGATCACTTATAATCTCCCGGCAAGACTCATTTGCACCAAAATATAATAAAAACAAGAGCTTGTAAGTGCGATGTCCAAAGAGGCCCCACTGATAAAACAGCAAATTGTAATCAATTGTAAATTCTAGAGATCTCCAATGGTATAGTCACATAACGAAATACCATGGCTTTCTCAAAGTCGGGAATTTCCGGTGGTCAACAGGGCAAAAGCCTGGTCGACATGTCCCGCGAACCATCGGCGCGCCTGAGCCGCATTCTGAAAACCGGCCCGCCTAATCAAAGCCAGGACAACGTTATGGATGATCGCCAGAATTCGCCCAGCGGCTCCTTTTGTCATGCGGGTGGCGTCTTCGCGGAAGGTCACATCCCGCCGATAATGCAAACCGGTTTCAATCTGCCAATGCTTCCGTCTGACTTGCAGCAGCCGCTTGGGCAAGGCTTTTTCTCGCGACAGGCTGGTGATGCCGTACTCCACCTCCCGGCTGGTCTTGATCGCTTTCCCCTGGCGTATCCAGGTAAAATGGCGCTCCATCCGATAGACTTGCTTCAGACCGGGCCAATCGAGATAGTCATTGAGCATGGTGCTGGTTTGTATCTGCCGTTTCTCAATGCGTCCATGTCCCTTGTTGACGGTTTCCGCCTGCAGAAAGTCGGTGGTGGTCCGCCCAAAGCCTGGTTTGGGCTTGTCCGGGGCAAACAAGCGCTCAATATCCCGATACAAGCGCTCCTGGTTTTCCTTCACCACCCACAGATAGTCTCCGCCGCGGGCAACAATCTGGGCCGAAAGCGCTCGTTGGGCATGCATGGCATCGCCCGTGATAATTTTCCCTGCGATTGCCACTTGTTCCAAAGCCCGCGGAGCCGCTACGATCTCGTTTTCCTTCCGATCCACGGCGATTTGAGCCATCACGCACTGTTCATCAACATCGTACACGCTCAACACCTGATCGGCTAGCTCTTCAGCGGCGAGCCGCGTGCCGCGCAAGGTCTTGCCATCCATCGCCAGCTGCTCTCCACCCTTGACCGCTTGCCGTTGATAGTCGCGCATCAGCCGGTCGAATTCGGCTTCGTCCAAAATGTTCTGGAACACCCGACGAATGGTGTTGTGGTGCGGCATCCGGGTTCGTTTCAATTTCAAGTGTCTGGCCAATGCTTCCGCGTGATTGCTTGCCCAATCGGCTATCTCAACCGGCGTGTCCTGCCCACTCAATTTCCCCAAAAAGATGAGCGCCAACAGGGTCGTTAGATGATAACGCTTGCCGCGCGCCTTGCGCGGGTCGCTAATCCTTTGAAAATAGGCATACAAACTGCTTGCATCGTAGATGACGCCGTTTTCGTTGATCTCCTGCCAGGGCCGAAGTGTGCTATACTCCATGTCGTCCTCCTCGGTGTTGGGGTTGTTTGCGCTCCCAATTTTACCGAAGAGGACCCTTTTTATTTATTTGTCAAGGAACTTTGAGAATGCCATCAACGAAATACTCACTTTAGGCCAGGGTTAACCCAAGTGCACCGACTCGCGTATAATCGCTGTTAGTAGTCTTGCCCTATCATTTGAAATTTTTGATAGGGAAAATCCGTATTGATACTCCAGGGCTAATGATAGATCCCCGAATACTGCAACACTTTCCTGACCTCAGCGAGTCGCAACAATCTGTAGTAGGACACCTTGATGGGCCATTGCTTGTTATTGCGGGCCCCGGTTCTGGAAAAACCTATAGCATTATACTTAGAGCGCTCAATCTACTGCTTTTAGACCGAGCACAACCTCAAAATCTTGTTCTCTGCACATTTACGGAAAAAGCAGCCTATGAGATGCGAGATCGCTTGGCAGCAGCTGCGCAAAAAGTGAATTACAGGGGCGATTTATCCCAACTGCATATTTCCACCATCCACGGTTTATGTAACAAACTCCTCCAACAATATCGCCACCGAACACAAATTGGTCATAATTATGAAATTCTTGACGATCTTACCCAATTGCTCTTCATTTACGAACATTTCGATGATATCGTTGGTGAACCTATAGAGAACAAATACTTGGGACGCTGGTCGATCCGTTGGGATGCCATTAAGGGCGTTAGTGAGTACTTCAACAAAATTGCCGAAGAACTGATTGACCCCGAAGATCTCCAGAAAACAACCGACAAATCTTTTTTGAGGGACCTGGGACGCGCTTATGTCGCATATCGGGATTGTCTCCTTGAAAACAACAAGGTTGATTTTGCCCACCTTGAGATTCTTGCCTATAAACTACTATTAGACCCCGAATTATCACATACCATCACACAAAATATTCGCTACGTTATAGTCGATGAATATCAAGATACCAACTATATCCAAGAACAGATTCTGCTGAAACTAACCGAGCGAACACGCAATTTATGTGTTGTAGGCGACGAAGACCAAAGCCTCTACCGGTTCCGTGGCGCCACCGTGCGCAATATTCTCGAATTCCCCGATAGGGTACCGGAATGCAAAGTGGTACATCTGGTCACCAATTATCGCTCACACAAACAGATCATTGAAAAGTACGACCACTGGATGCGTTCGGCTAATTGGTCTAACCCAAAAGGGCGTCCCTTTCGTTATGATAAATTCATCCAGCCGGACTCTAAAGCAGAGCACCCAGAATATCCGGCTGTCTTTTCTGTATGGGGTACAAACGCTGAAGACGAAGCACGGCGATTTGTGGACCTTGTAGTTTTCTTAAAAGAGAACGAGATCATCGAAGACTACAGCCAAATAGCACTCCTTCTTCACAGTGTCCGCAAAGAACATAGCGGTCATTATCTGAATGCCCTTGATAAGCGAGGTATCCCATTTTTTTGTCCTCGAGCGCGAACCTATTTTGATAATCTAGAAGTGCGCGATTTGATTGCATGTTTTGCTACTATTTTCGGGTGGGACGACAAACGTGGTGAAACTGTTGGTCCTTCATCAGAGCTTGCAAAATATGTTGACGATTCACTCGTGAAACTTGCTAAACGCTTTGCTTACCCCAGCCCACTGGCGCAAGCCCTTGCCAAATGGCGCAACGAAATTGAACATCTGCGTGAAGGCGAATCCCTAGACATGCGCCCAGCAGATTACTTTTACCAATTGTTATCCCTTGAACCCTTCAAGAGTTACACAAAAAACGAGAACGCGGCACGCAATCTGGCTATTTTCTCCCAACTGCTGAATGTTTTTCAGAAGTACTACCATTACACAGTAGTTACTCATAACAACCGTGAGAGATTGCGTTTCCATCTTTTCAACAGTTTCTTCAACCTGCTTTACCACACGGGGATTAATGAATATGAGAACCCAGATCGCCCTATTCCGAAAGGTCATGTGCAAATCATGACGATTCACCAAGCAAAAGGGCTGGAGTTCCCCATCGTCATTGTTGGCTCACTGAGTACAAAATTATCAAGCTCCCAAAACATTGACCGTGTTCTGGCCCCATTTTACAATCGTCCCCCATTTGAGCCAGAAGATCGCATTGCCCTTTTCGATCAGATGCGCCTGCACTATGTCGCATTCTCACGAGCTCAAAAAGTGCTTGTGCTTACTACTCACGAAACACCCCAGGAACACTTCAGGCCAATCTGGGACGGATTACCCCAATGGCCGTATGTGCAAAAAGAACAGCTTGCTGCTCAGCGCTTTAGGTTACGGGAGCGCATACCCGCTAAGAAAAATTACAGTTTTACTGGTGACCTCAAGGTGTATGAGACCTGCCCTCGACAATATCAGTTCTTCCGAGAATACGATTTCGCTCCCTCCCGTTCAGCTGTTATCTTTTTCGGGTCACTTGTGCATCAAACCATCGAGGATATTCACCGCATTGTCCTTGATGGGAAAATGGACATACTCAACGACAGAACAATCCGCGATATTTTCGAGCGAACTTACCGTTTTCTAGCAACAAGTGATGTTCGCCTTATTGGAGAAGAAACCAAAGAAGCGGCCTTTAGGCAAGTTATGAATTACTTCTCTCAGAACCGCGAGAGAATGCGCCGAATTATTGATATCGAGGTAGATGTCTCTCTGGAAAAAGAGAATTACATACTGGTTGGAAAGATTGACTTACTTTTGGGCAATGACGGGAAATTGGAACTGCTCGACTTCAAGACATCTCCTCGGCCAAAAGACAATCAGAAATTTATAGATGCTTACGAACACCAACTCAATACTTACGCTTATATCTTAGAACAACGATACGGGGAGCGAGTAGACCGACTGCTCTTGTATTGGACCTCAGAACCATCACTAGAGGACGCTTTGATGGTTTTACCTTATAACCCAACTAAGGTAGAAGAAGCTGGAAGATACTTTGACGCCATAGTGCATCGCATCCAATCCAAAGATTTCAATATACAAGCTCCCCCAGAGTCCAAAATCTGTACAGAATGCGATCTTAGACTCTTGTGCCATGCAGACGGAATCATTGCAAAACCAAACTAGGAGAAACAAAATGGCAAAGATTGAGATTAGTAAGGTGGAATTAGTCTGGCCAGGTAAATATAACGAGGACGGCACTCTCAGGGAAATCCCACGTATGAGTTTGCCTTTTCAAGTGGTAGAACGGGTCAATGAAAGCCGCGCCACGCGAGAGTCAAGAAAGCGCGGTTACCAGTTTGCCTTGTTTGATACTTGGGAAGGAAAAGAGGGCGATACTTTCGAAGATGGCTGGCACAACAAACTCATTTGGGGCGACAATCTATTGGTCATGAGCTCTCTCCTCGATAAGTTCGCCGGAAAAATAGACCTTATCTATATTGATCCACCATTTGCAACGGGGGCAGACTTTTCGTTCACGGCACAAATTGGGGATGAGGGGGAAATGGTTTTCAAACAACAATCAATTCTCGAAGAGAAAGCGTATCGGGACACGTGGGCTGGAGGGCTCAGTTCATATCTCACTATGCTTTACCAAAGGCTTTCGCTTATCTACGAACTCCTCTCCGAGCGAGGAGCGCTATTTATACATCTGGGGCCAAACGTTGCCCATTACTTACGCCCTGTACTTGATGAGATATTTGGCCCTCGCTCTTTTAGAAACGACATAGTATGGAAACGCACTGATGCACACAATGATCCCAATCGGTGCGGTGTGGTTCATGACATCATCTTTTTTTACACGAAAGGGGAAAAATGGATATGGAATCCAGAGGAAGAATATCAACCTCTGCCCGAATCGACTGTGCGCAATTGGTATAGTAATGAGGAAGTCACAGACAAGAATATTGTCAACCGGCTTGGCATACCTATTCCCAAGGGCACAGTTAGGTACTTTAACAAGGCGGACATAACGGGCGCAGGTACAAATCCTAATGACAAGCCTTTCAAGGGAATAATGCCTCCCCCAGGACGCCACTGGGCTTACACACTAGAAAAAATGGAACAATTAGACAAAGAAGGCCGTATTTACTATTCAAAGTCGGGTAGACCTTACGAGAAACGTTATCTTGATGAATCGAAAGGAATTCCGCCTCAATCTATTTGGAGCGATATTACAATGCTTCGAGGCCTCAGCAAGAACACGGAGGACTCAGAATGGCAGAATTTCGAGACACAGAAACCTGAACGACTTCTTGAAAGAATTATTCGTCTGTCCTCTGAAAAATCTTCTATTGTGGCCGACTTCTTCTGCGGCTCCGGTACAACACTTGCCGTAGCCGAAAAACTTGGCCGCCGTTGGATCGGTTGTGATCTTTCTCGCTGGGCAATCCATGTAACACGCAAACGTCTGCTCGAGATACCCAATTGTAAACCGTTCGACATTCTCAATCTCGGCAAGTATGAGCGTCAATATTGGTCTAGCGTCACCTTTGGCAATCAAAACGACGATGCTCAAATTAAGCAGGCTATTTATGAATATCTGGCCTTCATACTTAAACTTTACGGCGCACAACCCGTATCTGGCTTAGTCAATCTCCATGGCAAGAAAGGTAAGGCCATGGTCCATATTGGTGCCGTAGATTCGCCGGTAACCTTCGAGGAAGTAAGTCAAGCGATTGATGAATGTGCCAGACTCAACCAGAAAGAGTTACACGTTCTGGGATGGGAATGGGAAATGGGTCTTGCTGGACCCAATAACGACTTACGCAAGGGGGGTCTGATCCACCAAATTGCTAAAGAGAAGGGTATCAAGCTGATTTTGCTCCAAATTCCTCGCGAGGTTATGGAGAAGCAAGCTGTAGAGAGCGGTGACATCAAATTCTTTGAGTTAGCTTACTTTGAGGCAGTCATTCATAAACTTGACTATTGCACTGTACAAATTGAACTCAAGGATTTCGCCTCTCCTAATATGGATGAAATAATCCCAGAGGATATACGGGCAAAGATCCACAAATGGTCAGATTACATTGACTACTGGTCTATTGACTGGAACTTCCAGAATGACTCTTTCATGCAAGGATGGGTAGCCTATCGCACACTCAAAGATCGCACCCTCCCTCTCAGCTCTGAGAAACACACTTATGACAAACCTGGGAAATATCGCATCCTTGTCAAGGTCATTGATATTTTCGGCAATGACACTTCGCAAGCCTATGATATAGAGGTGGAATAATCATGGCAAAAACCATCATTCACTACGATAAAGATCTTCCAGAGATCCCTGGGCGCAGACCATGGGAAAAACCTGCCCAACATTTAGTGAAAGACAATGAGAGCCCAACCGGTTGGCGAGTTGCTGAAGGTCGGCGGCCAAGCTCACTGCTGCTAGTTCCAAAGCTCAGAGAAGAGGTCGATCGCTGGCGGGAAAACGGATATCCTGGTGCCTCCGACGTGACAAAAAGATTGTTTGAATATTGGTTCGATGAAGATCATGAGGTACCCGGTTTCACTACTCCTTTCCGGTACTGGTTTGCTCAACGCGAAGCCATAGAAACACTAGTCTGGTTGGTGGAAATTGACGGTACTACCGACACCAAAAAACTCATTGAGAGGCATGTCCAGCCACATTACAAAGACTTATTCGAACGAGATATTGACTTTCAAACAACAATGGATGGTCGACGCCAGCTTCGTCGATGGATTCCAGAAAAAAACGCAGAGGCTGTGCAAGACCTGCCACCAGAAAACTTGCGCCGCTATGCTTTCAAACTAGCTACCGGAACCGGGAAAACTTGGGTAATGGCAATGACTGTGGTGTGGTCATATTTTCACAAGAAAAAAATTCCCGGTTCTCCTCTTTCAACAAACTTCCTGATCCTTACTCCAAATGTCATTGTTTATCAACGCCTTGCGAGAGATTTTGCTGCCAACCGAATCTTTTATGAATTGCCCCTGATCCCACCCGAATGGCGCAGTCAATTTACCCTCAAACCAATACTGCGAGGTGAGGCAAACGAGCCGGATCCGTCGGGCAACCTCTTCCTGACCAATATTCAGCAACTCTACGAATCCCGTGAGGAAGAATGGACACCAAAGAATGCTGCTGATAGGTTGTTGGGCAAGCCCCCTAAAAAAGACGACTCCGCGATTTTCCGTCAGCGTTCCATGTTCGAAAGAATCAAGTCCTCACGTCACCTTGTTGTCATAAACGACGAAGCACACCATGTTCACGATCAGGACTTGGCTTGGAGCCAAACATTATTGTCTATACACAATATCATTCCAGGCGGACTCTCTCTGTGGCTCGATTTTTCTGCTACCCCAAAAGACCAAAATGGAATGTATTTCCCGTGGACGGTTGTAGATTACCCATTGGCTCAGGCTGTGGAAGATCGCATTGTGAAGATCCCACTAATTGTTACTAAGGAGGACGAGAAGACCCAGCCCCCTGAGGATCCAGACAATGTAAGTAAGAACAACATTACCGAAAAATATGCTTACTGGATCCATGCCGCTGTCCACCGATGGCAAGAACATTTCAAGATTTACAAGGCGTTGGGGATTCATCCGGTACTCTTCGTTACGGTGGAGAAGAATGTCTACGCTGACGCAATAGGAGAATTTCTATTAGAAACGAAGGAGTTTGGTTTTCAAAAATCCGATATCCTGGTCATCCATACCGACTCAAATGGCGAGATAACCCAAAAAGATCTCGAAAAGGCGCGGCGGGCCGCGCAGGAAATTGATCGAGCACAGAACCCAATTAAGGTCATCATAAGTGTTTTGATGCTTCGCGAAGGATGGGATGTCCGAAATGTCACAGTGGTATTGGGACTGCGCCCGTTCACTTCGAAAGCAGAAATCTTACCGGAACAGGTCATAGGTCGCGGTTTGCGTCTGATGAATCAACTTGGCCCGGATCGTCTGCAAACTCTTGAGGTTTTTGGTAACCCGAACCTATTAAAAGTACTTCGCACACAATTAGAAGCTGAGGGCGTAGGGATTGCCGACGTGCGCACCGAACCCCCGGATCCGGTGATCATCGCTCCTGTTCAGGAACGTATACAATATGACATTGTTATACCGATAACTAGACCGCGATTTACGCGTAATATTCGAAACCTGAGATCTTTGGATATAAGAGACTTTGATCCCATCTATGACCAGGAAAAAATTGACGAAGATTTTCGTTTAAAACTAAAAATGGAGTTTGTCCCTACAGGTACAGAGGTTCACAAAACCGAGATTGCGTTGGAAGGAGATCAAGATCCATCAATCCTGCTTTCGCGCATCACAAGAAGAATCCAGTCTCAAGCACGTCTACCAGACAATTATTTCCGAGAATTGTATCCCCATGTAAAAAAATATGTGGCCACCCGCTGTTTTGGACGCATAATAAATCTGGAAGACAAAAGAGTGATTGCTTACCTCGCCCGCTCAGAGGTACAGGATGTAATAGCCAAATACCTGGCGCATAAGATTGGAGAAACAATACTTCAAGAGCAACCTCTTGAGTTCCAAAGAGATGATTTTAGGCTCTCCGAACGGAAACCGTTTCCTTGGCGGAGAAATCTCCCCCCCCTTGTGGCCACCAAAACAATTTTCAACTATGTGGCTACCTATAACGATTTTGAACGCCGCTTTGCGGAATTTCTCGATCGGGCTCCCGATGTGTTACGTTTCGCTTCATTGGCCACCACCGAACAGGGAGAGTCAGATTGTCCATTCCGGATAGACTATCTTAAGCCAAATGGAGCCATCGGATTCTATTATCCTGATTGGGTTGTAGTCCAAGAGACTTCCAACGGAGAGATAAACTGGATAATAGAGACGAAGGGGCGGGAATGGGAGGACACAGAAGTAAAAGACAAAGCAATGGGTTTATGGTGCTCTAAGGTAAGCCAAATTACAAATAGCACATGGCGTTATCACCGCGTTAACCAGTCTGTTTTTGAACGAAAACGGCCAAACATGCTGAAGGATCTATTAGAAGAAAAACCCCAACTGCTATGACCATGCATGCGCCCACCAAATTCCTCATGGATGCCAAATTGCCAAAGTGGTTTCACCATCAAATGACTATACCTAAAAATCTTAGCATAGACAAAAGCGATGGCTGTAGGCACACCCCAATTACCATACCCAACTGAAGATTTGGTGCAATCCTACATCCGGAAATTTGATGAGACCTATATGGTGGTTGAACGCTCACTAACAAAATTGTTTCGGGCGTTTCCGAATAACATAAACCTTGAAGATGTGTTTTTAAAAGTGATTGTGTTGAATGACCTGTATCGCACCGCTATCTGGGCTACATACCAAGTAGCAGAGCATATTGTCTCATTGAACATCGACCATCTTATCAGAGAAGGAAAGCCCGAGGCTGTCGACATGATTGCTCGTATTCGACTGGGTAATAAGATCCGCAATAATTACTCGTTTGCAACCAAATACTGTGCATGGCACAATCCAAGTGCATATCCAATTTATGACATGTGCGTGGATAAAATGTTATGGGCATACCGAAGACAGGACCAGTTCGACTCATTCCTCCACCAGGATTTGTTAAAGTACGATCGGTTTAGGCAAATCGTCAGGAATTTCCAAAGGCACTATCACCTGACCACTTATAACATCAAAGACATCGACAAATTCCTTTGGCTTGCTGGCAAGGAGTATTTCCCTGCTCCTCGGTAACAATTCTAGGAACAATGGGTTCTGATCCCCGACCCGGAACTACAACTAGATGTGTAAGAATTCGCCGCTTTTACAACGTGTATAAATCCAATCAACCACTTTCTCCTGCTCCTGAAGAAACAACCCTCTTTTCAGAAACCCTTACACATTAAGGGTTGCCATCCAATATCAAAGTAGCCTTCCTTTCCAGAAATCCAAGTTTGGTCATATGCAAAGCAATACCCCCTACCGACCACTTGAGCGCTCTAACCTGTACTTGCGGGTGACCTTTACCATTGAACAAAGGAATCACGATTGTAGTAAAAATTTTTATTCAAAAACGCACAAAGCAGTGGCAAACAAGCGTTGCGCTCCATGCTCGCCCAACCCAGCACACCCACTACCGCGGGAACAACACAATCCCCCCTTCCGTCATCCGCACGATCCGGTCCTCTAACCGGCGGTACTCGTCTTCGCAATACACGTGGGGCTCCAGACCGGGAACGCCACAATCTTTTTGACCACCGCAAACGCATCATCCCGAGGCTCACCACGCCCATGATCCGAACAGCACCACCCACACAAGCGACAGAACCTCTTGCAACACCATCACGCGCTCTTCCAGACGCCTCACCAGCTCGGCCCGACTAAATTTGGGAAAGAAGACGCGCACAGACCTCAACGATTTCCTCCGCATAGCCGATCAAACGGATCGCCTCTTGCTCGGTGTATCTAGCATGAGGAGAACCAGACGGGTGGGCATTGGGATACCGGGCCGGGATATACGCCTTATCTAATTCCAATGCCTTATCTACCATCGTGGACCCAACAGGGTATTTGTTTGCTCAACTCTTGCAACAAATCGGCAACCAAATGTCCCCATGCTTCAGCACCGATCTTCTGAAAAACGGCTTTCACGGCTTTCTCCGCAGCCTGCTGAGCCGAAAAACACGCCCAGTCGTAAAAACCCCGTTCCCGGTCACTTCTGGCGTGTTCTAAATCGTGCTTCGCTTGATCTATCCGGTCCCGGCTTCACTCCACCATGCCCCCCGCCTTTCTCGGTTTTTCCAAAGATGACCAACGGCTTTATCGAATTCCCTCTCTACCGCGTCTCCCTTACATCTTTTTCCCAGTGCTCTGGCCTCCGAACAATCCCTCCTTTTCCAATGTTTTCCCCCCAGAAGTTTCCGAGACATTCCAGGGCCTGTAGTGCTTGAGGCAGTACTTCAACGTATCTCGCTATCTGCTCAAAGGACTCATCTAACGAAGTACACACAATTCCATTTCGCGCATCTACAAGCCACTTGCCTTTCAAACTCTGCACCGCGCGGCGAATCACCCTGTTTACTCTTTTCTTCGGGATAAGCAGAAGCGTCAATACCGAATAAAAGATATAGCGATTCCTCGTGTAATCCCGAATCAGAATACCACTATACGGTGCCACTCCGAGACACTTGCGCACGGATAGTTCGTCAATGATCACGAGGTTTTCTTCTCCCCCTTCCCAATCCCAGTTGGACAAATTGTATCTCTGGCGCTTCTCCTTTACTTCAAGATGAAAGTTCACCCCTGAAATAATAATCTCAAAATCAAGTTCGTCGAATCCGTCCGTTCGGTCAATATTTGGAATCCGTTTTTGCAGTAGATACGACCGAACCTCTTGCTGGAACGACACACGAGCATCCATGCTTCCCCGCATCAATGGGCTAGGGGCTGATTATAGATCACTTTAAAAAACGGCACCTCGGCCCACCCGAATTCCTTGTAGAGCTTGGCTTCGGGATTGCCGCAGAACGGACCATGGGACCAGCGGATCTCTGCGTGATACTCTAGACTAACCTCACTCCCGATCCCTATATTGGCCACACAGAGATCGAAATTGACCACACTCTGTTGTCTTGCCAAATCCGGAGCGGCTGTAATATGCTCAATCCTGTAGGCTTTGCGAACATCGTCAATCGAGGGTATCTCCAGAGCATAGGCCGTGTTATCCTTCTCAATCCCCACTAACAAATACCGCTCACCGTTGACACGCAGAAATTGACGAATGATGCCCTCGTAAACACCTGTCAGCGACTTGCGCGACACGCTTTCGAGGTTGCGGTTGAATAACTCCGCCGATTTCTTGGCAACATCTCGGCACATGGCAATGTAAATCGAACGGCAATGGCGCTTATAATCGTCTCCAATCTTATCTATCACCCGGTTGAGCAAGGACGGATCTGCTAAACAAGCCTCAACTTCCTGAGGGGAGATAACTCCACGACCAACGGCAAGAGTGACCGCACATTTCACAAGCCTCTCATAATGCATCGGTGACTGCGCTTCAAACCAGTTTGAGGCCCCCTTGGCTTTTGCAAATCCGGAAGCTACGGCCTCAAAGAGATTGTATGGAGAAGAATTAGACACAACATCGCTCTTATACTTGACGCTTACCGACCAATTGACACCATGCAATCGCAAATCCCGAGACGCGCTTGTGGTTCTGGCCTGACGACTTGGACCATACCACTCAACCTGTTTTGGCAAGTTTCCAATCCAATCTTTGACGACTCGCCGTCCTAAATCCCACAAGACATCGGTGTCATACATTGTTCCAAAAACATTACGGAAACCGACGAACTCTCTCCAGGTCGGCCTGTTGCCGTAAAACAACACCCTTAGACGATCTTCGCCGGTAACCTCTTGAGGATGGACCCCAAGGATGCCAAAAGCAACGGCCAATTCGCTGCAAACTTCAACTTGCGGAGGCATGTCCCTATCCTTGCGCTAAAAGATCAAGACGCGCTTCGGCAATCCGCGATTCGGCCAATCGGCAATATTCAGGCACGATGTCAAACCCCACATAATGCCGACGATTCAGAACCGCCGCTACGCAGGTCGTGCCCGAACCGACAAAGGGATCTAAAACCACGTCGCCTACGTAACTATAAAGCCTGATGACGCGTTCGGCAAGCGCAACCGGAAACGGCGCCGGATGCCCAACCCGACGTGCACTCTCCGGCGGAATGTTCCAAACCGAGAGCGTGGCTTTGGTGAATTCTTCAGGGGTGATATCGGACTCGCCGCTATCAGGACGCGAGAAATCCCCTTTGGCAAACACCAAAAGATATTCGTGCACATCCCGCATCCTGGGAGCCTTAGCACTGGCCCAACTCCCCCAAGCACAACTCCCATTCGCCCCTTGTGCTTTCTGCCAGATGATCTCCCCCATCGGAAGAAAACCTATCCGTTCGTGCACTTCATAGAAATACCGATGGAGCGGAATATAGGGTTTGCGCCCCAAATTGGCAATATTAACCACATACCTCCCACCGGGCACCAGTACCCTGTACACCTCCCTGCCTACCCGCTCAATCAGTGCAAGATACTCCTCAAGCCCCATGTCATCATCGTAATCCTTGCCAACGTTGTAGGGTGGGGACGTGAAGGCTAAGCCGATCACATTGTCAGGTATCGGCATGTTCTCCGAGGACTGACAAAATATCCGATCTACCCAATCCCCTTGAATAACTCGGTTGAACACTGGATCAGCCGATTTCTCCGCTTTTTGAATGATTGCACCTTGCAGCGCAAACAACTGTCGCGCATAAAAACGAGACGAATCGTGTCCTTCGCGCCGCCCCACTCCAAATGACGAGGTTGTCGTTTTCTTGGCCATTAACCTCCTCCTTATACGTATATCTTACCCAAAAACGGGTTGACAGTCAAACAATATTATTGTATCATATTATTGCAGTTTTGTAATACACATCGCCGAGGCCCAGAACTTTACCAGACAAACCCTGCTGTCTGCTATAACAACGGACGAATGGCCCTTCAGGCGGGTTCAATTCCCGCCCGTCCGAGTATAGCGTTCCACGCTAACGTCGGCCGAGTTGGGAGGAGGGGTCAGGGCTGAGTCATCAGCACCTGGCGGGGCATGTGGGAAGGACAGCCCCATGCCTGACGGGCGGACGGCGAGACCACAGGAAGCCGTCCGGGGGGCGTGACAGCCGGGAGAGACCGGCACGTTCAGTACCTTACCAGGTGATTAGCGGTAATTTGATCCGGCCGCACAGGAGCGGGGGGACTGTCCCACTCCCGCGGCGGGTGCAAGTCCCGCCCGGCTGGACTGCCGAGCCTGACCTTGGGTACCAGGGCAGGTGAAGCCCGGCGCACCCTAAATGTGTTGAGCAGAAATGCAAGAGACATGAGC
>JAOAHK010000191.1 GCA_026415275.1 Anaerolineales bacterium | reverse complement strand
CGACCTATGGATAGAATATGGCAACTTTACAAGCAATTGGATTGAGAAAAACCTTCCCTGGTGTTGTCGCCCTGGATAATGTGGATTTTGAGTTGTCGAGTGGCAAGGTACATGCCCTGATCGGCGCAAATGGGGCTGGAAAGAGCACTCTGATCAAAATCCTCACCGGTTATTATCCAGATTACGAAGGTCGCATCGAAATCGATGGCGAAGAGGTCTCCATTCACAAACCGTCAGATGCCTTTAAGTATGGCATTGAGGTTGTTCACCAAGAAGTTGACACAACTTTAATCCCCTACTTAACCGTTGCAGAGAATCTTCTTATTGAAAAGATCGCTTCGTCTAGCATGGGGTTATTCATCCGCAAAAACGAATTGCTCAACGAAGCGAGAGAAATTATCCAAAAAGTGAACTTGAACATTGATGTCCGCAAACAGGTAGCCGACCTGACTTTACCTGAGAAACAGTTGTTGGTTATTGCCCGGGCGATCTCGCGGCAATCCTCTTTCGTGATTTTAGACGAGCCAACCTCTTCTCTCAGTTTGATTGAAACCCAACAACTGTTCGATATTATCAAAGATTTGAAAAAACAGGGAGTTAGCTTCCTTTACGTTTCTCACCGCCTAGGTGAAATCCAAGAAATCGCAGACGAAATTACCATCTTGCGAAATGGTCAAAAAGTTGCCTACTTTACTCGCCAAGAACTTGATCTCAGTAAGGCAGTTGAAGCCATGCTGGGGATGCCATCCGCCGAAGTCTTCCCCGAAAAGCCCAAAGAAATCTCTCAACAAAGAATCCTCGAAGTGCGCAACCTCACCAAAAAAGGGAGGATTTGGGATCTGTCTTTCCATGTAAGTAAAGGAGAAGTATTAGGAATCACGGGACTCACAGGTGCGGGAAAAACAGATTTATTGCATGTTCTCTTCGGTTCGACAAAACCAGATGCGGGTGAGATCATCCTCGAAGGGAAGAAATTTAGCCTGCAACATCCAAAAGATGCTATTCGCGCAGGTATCTACTTAGTCCCTGAAGACCGTCGGAATCAAGGTCTATTCATTGAAAACACAGTTGCTCAAAATATCTCCTTTCCCTTCATTCGGTATCTAAGCAGAGCGAGCTTTGTTTTGCTTGAAAAAGAGAGAAAATATGCCTTTGATTTGATCAAAAAAGTACGTCTCGTTCCACCCAACCCGGATATGATTGTCAAAAACTTAAGTGGTGGGAATCAACAAAAAGTCGTGGTTGGGAAGTGGCTGGGCAAACAGCCTAAATTGATCATCTTCGATGAGGCTACCCAAGGAATAGATATTGGTGCCAAACGAGATATTTACAATTTGGTAAGAAATTTAGCTCAAGATGCAGCCGTAATCTTTTCGTCCTCAGACATCGACGAAGTGCTTGGTATCTCCGATCGCGTTATTGTCCTCCGTGATGGGCGAATTGTCGCTGAATTCAAGCCCGAGATGATCGACCGTCAGACAGTTATGGAAATCACCACAGGTGCTCGGGAGCACCTATTCCAGTAAAACCTTGAATGAGGAGTGTCGTTTATGTCATCTTCGCAACAAGTTGAGCAAGTTGAACAGGATAGCCACTACGTCCAGACCTCTCAGAACTCGAAATCTTCTTCTCTATTCTCTGAGCTGTTCTTGAAATATGGTTTGATCATTACATTGATCGCCGTCTCCATATTTTTCTCCGTAAAAACTGAAGCCTTTGCCTCCATTGATAATATCCTTGACATTCTGCGAGCGGTGTCGATCTTAACGATCGTTGCTTTGGGGGTTACTTTCTCAGTAGTGGTAAACGGTTTCGACGTCTCTGTAGGTGCTGTAACCGGATTAGCCGTTATCTTGACACCTGCCTTGATGGTTATTTGGAAAGTTCCATGGTATTTCGCCGTCCTGATCAGCCTTACGGCGGGAGCGATCATCGGTTTTCTGAACTCTGTTCTGATCGTCCGGTTTCGCATTCCCGATCTTCTAGCCACCCTAGGCATGCTTTATTTGGTGCAAGGGCTACAAATGAGCATTACTAAAGGCGATGCCGTGTATAAGGGAATGACAAACCCGTGGAGTCCCGATCGAGCGATTGCAGATGGTGTGATCTCTCCTACCTTTCTCAAATTTGGGCAAGGTTTTGTCCTTAGCTCAGAATCCTTTCGAGGTATCCCAATACCGGTGATTATTATGCTTGTCGTTGCTCTGATTGCCTTTGTGTTTCTCGAGCTGACTCGTTACGGAAGAATTTTCTACGCGGTTGGCGGCAATAGCGAAGCGGCGCGATTAGCAGGAATTGATGTAAATTTGGTTCGCACAGTCGCTTATATTATCAGTGCAATTCTCGCAACAACTGGGGGACTAGTCCTCGCCGCCCGCATCGGTTCCGGAGCGGTCAAGGCCGGAGACCCCTATTTGTTGGACGGGGTCGCCGCAACATACTTTGGCTTTGCAGTCCTAAACGCACGCCGGGCAAACGTCTTTGGCACTGTCTTGGGAGCAATTTTTGTTGGTGTTATGCTCAATGGGTTGACCATGATGAACATCCCCTGGTACATCCAAGATGTCATCAAAGGACTTGTACTCATCACATCCTTAGGTTTGAGCTATTACACAACGCGTCGCTAAAAATAACTAAGTAAGGAAGGACGAAAATGAATGCACCCGAAGCTCTAAACGAACAAACTGTGAAAGATTACATCAAACAGACTCCCGTCTTCAAAGAGGTTTTCAAAGAACAGGAAGATTGGACTGTCCAGCCCATTGCTGAAGGAAATGTCAATCTCTTGATCCGCGTTAGCTCGAAATCCGATCCCATTCATCAATCGGTTATCGTCAAGCAGGCGCTACCTTTTGCTTGGCGATACCCAGATTTTAAGATGCCGGTCGACCGCTCGCGTATCGAACATGAGCTACTCACGATCGAAGGCCGCTACTGTCCGGATCAAGTGCCAAAGATCTACCATTATGACGAAGAAAAACATATACTCGTCATTGAAGATCTCAACCAGCATCTGGTCATGCGTGAGGGTTTAATGAAACAAATTCGCTACCCTCACGTGGCAAAACATATCGGCATCTTCATGGCGCGCACTTTGTTTTACACTAGCGATCTTTACCTCAGCTCTGGGGATAAAAAAGCCATGGTGCCCCAGTTTATCAATCCTGTCCTGTGCAAAGTTCAGGAGGATCTGGTTTTCACTCAGCCCTATATGGATCATCCTAATAACCGCTGGAGCAAACTGCTCGAGCCGCAGGTACGTCAAATCCACAATGACGATGAGTTACGCAGTGAGATGTTTATCCTCAAAGAGCGTTATATGACTCACGCCCAAGCGCTGATTCACAACGACCTGCACACCGGCTCAATCATGCTCAACGAAGAGGAAACCAAGGTAGTTGATCCCGAATTCGCTTTCTTCGGCCCGATTGCTCACGATGTCGGTTCTTACCTTGGAAACTTAGCCCTCTCGTATGCAGCGCAAGAGTATCATGCCAAAGATGAACAATCCCGCAAAGAATATCGCGCTTGGTTGGCCGACCTAGTTAAAGAAACCTGGCAGATTTTTGAAACGGAATTTCTCACCCTTTGGGAGAGTGAAGGTAATGGAGAATGGCCTTCTCCGCTTTTCCGTAAGACAGATATGAAGGAACTGCTACAAGAAACCCTTGGTTTTGGCGCAGCAGAAATGTTACGAAGACTGATCGGTATGGCACATGTGCATGATTTTTGGACGATTGAAGACCCTGAGATGCGCGCCATTAGCGAAAGCATCGGTATTAACATTGCAGTCTCTTGGCTCAAGAATCGGCATCAAGCCACTTCTATCCAAGATGCAATTGACCTGATGCTTGCAGCAAAGTCGAGTTATCCGTTCTAGTTGGTTGTTCTCGTTTTTCGGAGGTTGATATGACCACATTTCGGAGTATAGAGTGGAAAGAGGATGCCCTGCGGTTGATCGACCAGAGGGTGCTTCCTAAAGAAACTATCTACCTGGAATTCAGAGATTATCAAGCGGTCGCCGATGCAATAAAGTCGATGATTGTGCGTGGGGCACCGGCAATCGGCGCTGCTGCAGCCTATGGCTTGGCTTTGGCAGCCAACGCTTCTCGAGCAACCGATGTGCAGCAATTGATCAAAGATGTGCAGACAGCCGCAGAAGTCCTGCGCGCTTCCCGGCCAACGGCGGTGAATCTATTCTGGGCAATTGACAGAGTCCTCAGCAAAGTTGCTTCCCTGAGCAATGCCGATGTCCAGACGGTCCGCCAAGCTATCCTAAACGAAGCCCATCACATTGCCGAGGAAGATATTCGGGCAAATCAGCAAATTGGCTATAACGCCTTTCCGCTAATTCCCAATCCGGCAAAAATCCTCCATCATTGCAACACGGGGAGTTTAGCTACCGTAGATTACGGAACGGCATTGGGAATCATCCGCATTGCGCATGAAAACGGCAAGCAAGTCCATGCCTATTTAGACGAAACACGCCCCCGCTTGCAAGGGGCGCGCCTTTCGGCATGGGAATTGAACCAGCTCGGCATCCCCCATACGGTTATCGTTGATGGCGCTTCTGGCTTCCTGATGAAAAAAGTGGGCATCGATTTGTGTGTTGTCGGCGCCGATCGGATTGCTGCCAATGGGGATACGGCAAACAAAATCGGCACTTACAACTTAGCGATTGTTGCTAAGGAACATGGAGTGCCTTTCTATGTCGCTGCTCCTACCAGCACAATTGACATAAGCATCCCTACGGGTGAACATATCCCGATTGAAATTCGCGATCGAAGTGAAATTGCCTTTGTCGGGAGCGAACAAGTGATGCCCGATGGCTCCCCGGTCTTGAATTATGCCTTTGATGTCACACCCGCGCAATATATCACAGCGATTATCACAGAGGTAGGAATTGCCTGTCCTCCTTATGAAGAAAGCTTGCCCAAATTAATGCAACAGGTCAAGGAAGGAACAATGCAATGAGTGAAATGGTACTCGAAACATGGCAAGAACACACCCGTAGGCTCGCACGCGGTATTCGGCGCCGCGTTTTGGACTTTACCATCCGGAACAACGGTGGTTATCTGAGCCAAGCCTGCTCGTCAGCCGAAATCCTTGCCACCCTCTATGGGAAAGTCATGAAACTTGGCGAGAGCCAAGCGCCTCTGATCCCTCCCCCCTTTCCAGGCACGCCATCAAAGAACAATCCATCCTACTTTAGAGGCGCAGCCTATAATGGGCCAAAAGCTCCCGATCGCGACCGCTTTTTCATCTCCCCGGTTCACTGTGCCCTTGCCCTATATGCCCTTCTTGTTGAGTTAGGGAGAATGGCGCCAGAAGGCTTAGATATGTTCAATAAANACGGCGGAACCGTAGAAATGATCGGTGCCGAACATTCACCCGGGCACGAAATTATGGCTGGCTCTCTGGGTCAGGCACTAAGTCAGGTGATCGGCATTGCCTTGGCAAGACGTCTCAAAGGACATACAGGCAGAAACTGGGTCTTCATGTCTGATGGAGAGTTCCAAATTGGTCAAACCTGGGAGGCGGTGGAAACCCTTGTCTTTTACCGTCTTGATACTGTGGGAGTCTATATCGACGCTAACGGACAATCGGCGGATGGCGTAATTCAAACCGTGATGAATATTGAACCTCTTGCTGAAAAGTTGAAAGCCTTTGGCGCCCGGGTGTATGA
>JAOAHK010000190.1 GCA_026415275.1 Anaerolineales bacterium | reverse complement strand
AAGCGGACAGCCGCGCACCACGCCCCTACTGCCCATCCTTGATCCCACTCAACCGCACAAAATTGCCCTGATTGCCACCAATTTTGGTCAGGAGCGCTATCCGAGTTGGTATTTCAACCTGAAAAAGAACCCCTTGGCGGAGTGCACAATCAACGGAGAACGCAAAACCTATCGGGCGCGCGAGGCAGAAGGGATGGAATACCAGCAATATTGGCAGCTTGCCGAACAGACCTTCTTTGGCTATCGCCTATATCGCCAGCGCATCCGTAAGCGTCTGATTCCTATCTTGATTTTAGAACCCTCTGAAAAGTGAATGGTTTATCGGGCGCGGTGGTAAGGTGTTCTGTTGTATAATCTACCCGAACGATAGCTTCACCTCATCTGAGTCACCTTAAGAATTTCCCATCGACTAGGAAGGCAAGTAGATGAATTATCCAATTTGCCATATCATGGAAGTTGGGCTTGTTCGTCCACGTTTCCTGTGGCAGCAAGTTGACAATCCAACGAAAAGAGAAGTTTACTGCTTAACTTCCCTCGGAGAGGAGATGAAGCAAATCGCAACTCAGAAGTTACCAGCGAAGAAGATCGCTAGCTAAAGCGTTATTTGGAGGGCAGGAAAGATGGAAGTATTCTATCAAAGCGGCATCGCCTTCTTGCGCAGCCTCCAAGCCTTGGGGCACGGGCTTGTCTTGCCGATGAAAGCGATCACGTTCTTAGGCAGTGAGGAATTCTTTTTGCTCGTTTTGCCCGCCTTATATTGGTGCATCGATGCCACCTTGGGCTTTCGCGTGGCTTTAATATTGTTGATTGGTAATTCATTAAATGGAGCATTGAAACTTGCCTTTCACGCGCCGCGTCCTTACTGGGTTAGCTCTCTAGTGAAAGCGTTTGCCGCCGAAACTTCTTTTGGGGCGCCATCTGGGCACGCCCAGATTGCAACTGGGGTATGGGGCATGATTGCCGCCACCGTTCGCCGCACTTGGGTTTTGATTGTTTGCCTGAGCCTCATTTTCCTGATCGGCTTCTCACGCCTATATTTAGGTGTTCACTTTCCCCATGACGTGATCTTTGGCTGGCTGTTTGGCGCAATGACCTTAGGGCTCGTGCTCTTGTTCTGGAAACCCGTTGCCAACCATCTCGCTGGACAAAGCCTGGGCAACTTATTGCTCATCGCGTTAGGCATATCCTTTGTGATGATTTTGATTGAGCTTGTTCCCTATCTCTGGCTGCGAGTGAATTTTTCCCTGCCGCAAAGCTGGGTTGATCAAGCAATTGCTGCTGGGGCGGGCGACCGCGTGCCGCAGCCGGTGACATTGGATGGAGCCTGGAGCAATGCCGGGGCGTTCTTTGGGTTGATGGCGGGGTTTATTTGGTTTTATCGCCGTGGCGGGATTGATGTGCAAGGCACATGGGGAATACGCCTGGCCCGCTATCTGGTGGGGTTGGTTGGCGTTTTACTCCTCTGGCGCGGTTTGAGTTTTCTGTTCGCTCTGCTAGCTCTAAATGAGCTGCTCTTTTTCCTACTCCGCTTCGTGCGCTACGCATTAACTGGTTTTTGGATTTCAGCTGGCGCGCCGTTGCTTTTTGTGCGTTTGAAATGGATGAAAGAGCGAGAGGACTTTGTGGATGAAAGTGGTCAACGAATCAGAAAATAATAAACGAATAGGGTAAGGTGGACAGGAACATCTGTCCTCTAAGGATCACTGAAACGAAAAACGGACAACATTAATCCGTGATTTTCAGAACTTACTCCTTCTCTTGACGATCCTTTTGGATCATTTGCAGGAATTTCTCAGTCAGGGCGGGATCAAACTGTGTGCCCGCTAAAGAGCAAATTATGGTAATTGCTTCCTCCAGTGAATACGCATTCCGATAGGGTCGTTCAGAGGTTAGGGCATCGAAGACATCTACCAATGCAAACATGCGCGCCGCCAAGGGGATGTTCTCACCGTTCATGCCCAGTGGGTAACCGGAGCCGTCCCACCATTCATGATGGAGGTAAGGGATGTCCAACGAGTTTTTGAGATATTCGATATCTTTCAACAATTCATAAGCAATCAATGGGTGACGGCGCATAATCGTCCACTCTTGCTCATCCAACGGGCCAGGTTTGTTGATAATCGAACTAGGAATGATCATCTTGCCAATATCATGGAGCAAGGCACCATAACGCAAAGGTTGCAGTTCTTCCTCTCTGAAACCCAAATGACGAGCAAAACGCAACATCAGCTCAACCACGCGATGGCTGTGGCCGGCAGTTTCCTGCTCATGAAATTCCAGCGCGCGTGCCCAACCTTGAATGGTGGCTTCATACGCCACCGCCAAATTGATATTTGCTTCGGCTAGTTTGGCTTCAGTCTGCCGCTGGCGTTCTTGCTGACGCAAGGCGCGGATGCCAAAAGAAATATCGTTGGCTAACTCATGCAATAGGTCTATCTCTTGCGGGTAAAATGGTTGCCCATCTCTGCTATAGACAAACAAAGAACCATAGACTTCGCGTTCATCGGCGAGCGGAATAACCAGATATGCATTTAGCATCTTGGCACCCTCTGGCAATTCCACTTCGTTTGTAACATTTTCTTTTTCTAAATCGAAATTGGCTGCACTCTCCCCTTGCTGGGACAATTGAGCGAGAGAGAGAAACAAATCCTTCAACTCACCCTGCACCGCAAAGGGATGTAATTCTTTGCTCTTCGGATCGGTAACACCAATCCAAACAAGGGGGTAACCGCCAACCGAAGCCAGAATATCGCATATCTCCTGCAAGAGTCGCTGCTCATCTTTGGCGCGCACCAACGCCTGATTGCATTCGCTTAGTGTGCGCAATAGGCGATTCGCGCGGCGTAATTCCGCCTCGCTCTTTTGCAAATCTTCTTCTTTTTGCTTGCGTTCGCTCAAATCACGGGCAACGAGCATTACGCGCTGTTCGTCGACCTTAGATAGGGCTGCGGAGAACCAAATTCGCTCCCCTTTGAGCGGCAAATCATATTCAATTTGAACAGGATTTTTCTCTCTTAAGGCGCGCTGGATCGCCTGGCGGTGTAGGGCTGCTGTGTCGGGCTCAAGGAAGTCTTCTAGTTTTTTGCCGATCAGTTGTTGGGGTTCAGCAACCAAAAGTTCAGGACGGGCTGAAGGGATTTCAAGATAACGGCCTGCCCGATCGAAGACAATCACTGCATCAGGCATAGCTGCGAAAAGGGCGCGCAGTTCAGCGGTGCGTTGCTGTACCTGGCGGCGCAAGGTGACACTCCATAATGTCAGTAAGAAGATCACCGTTACAATTGCAGTCAAGCCAATCAAAAGATTCCGTTGAAAAGTCGGGTTGAGCGGCGTTTGGCCATACCAACGGCTGTCAATTGTGCGGTATTCCGAAGGCGATATCAGGCGGAACCCTTCCTCAACCGTAGCCAGAAGGGCGGTGTTACCCTTGTGCACGGCGCGGTGAAATTGACCTACGTAAAAGGGCTGTGAGGCGCGGAAGTCATTATAGAGATCGTACCTTAGTAGGAAATACTCGGCTGGAGGCCTGTCCATCATAAACAGAAGCACCTCTCGCCTTGCAGCAGCTTGGATAATTGCCTCATAACTTGGATATTTGATGAGTTGGTTGATGCCATATCCTTGAAGGTAATTAATGGCATTATCACCAGCTTTCACAGCGATCGTGAAGCCCTTAAGGTCTCCTGGGTCTTTGATCCCGCTGATGTTATTGCGAAAATACACTGGCACTTCAATGTCCACATAAGGCTGCGTGAAATCGTAAATCTTTGCCCGCTCATCGTTATAGAAAATCGTATCAATCACATCATATTCCCCCGCTGCCATGCGCCGTAAGGCTTCGCCCCAATCCAAGCCATCGATTTGGACGGCAATGCCGGTCTTCTTTTCCCATAAACGCCATTGGTCAATGAGAATACCTTGCAAATTACCATTTGCGTCTAAAAAAGCGAATGGTGGATAGTTGTTATCAAGCACAACGCGTATAGAAGTTATGCCTCGGTTGTTGAAAGGTTTTTGGGTTATGCAAGCTGGGATGAAAAACAATAAGAGCAACAACCCTCCCCAGTAAATCACTCGAGGTAAGTAAGTTAAACGCAAAAAGGAGGCATTATGGACCTTTATCTGCATAGGCGGCTGATCACTTTATTGAGATACAGCAATTGGGTCTATAGAAGGATTATAACCCCATCTTAAGATTTGCTCATCGCTGACTGCCTTACAGTTGTGTCAGAATGAACCAATCTGGTAGTTATGAGCTTTGCGCTAAGTGTTTTTTACAGAATTGTTCACACTGACCTTACAAGCAGCGGTGATCAACCCCAACAAAACCCACATATTCGGCAGGGCAAATGAATCAAAAGAAAAGGCAGCCACGGCTAAACCGAGCAGCCCTAAGAGCGCCGCTGTGCCCCAAAATTGCTCTTCCTGATGCGGGGATAACCATAAATAAAGCGCATTTCCGAGGTTCGCGATCAGAAAAACCAAGAAAGCGCCGAATCCCAGCAAACCATTTTCCGCCAAGATGCGCAAAAAAAGATTCTTGGGTGTGATCAAGCGGGTCTGACCCTCTTCGGGGGAGATAATGCGCAAGAGTTCCGGTGTCGGTGCCAAGGGTTGGTCGGGCAACATCTTCTCGAAGAAAAAGGCATAATTGCCAGGTCCTACTCCCAACAGGGGATAGGCTTGAAAAGTGTTGAAAGCGGTAGCACTGTAGGTCATGCGGGCGTTGAAGCCGATGTAGTACAAAAATCGCTCAAAGCTGGTGTCTTTCACTTCGATCCAATAGGTCCAAATGCGGGCAAAGAAATCGTTCTTTTGCCCTACCACAAAGGTCATTCCCACAAAAAGAATCAACACTGCAGCCGATTCGAGCACAAGACGTCCGACAACCTTGGGGAGTGAGAAGCCCCGTTGGCTAAACTGACGCAAGCGGAATAGGATCAACGCCCCCAAAGCCAACACAGCCAAGTTGACATAGCCAGCCCGTGAAAAGGTGAAGGCAATGAGAAAAATTGCCCAACCCAGCAGCAGCCATTCAATCGACACCTGCCGCCAACGCCAAGGGAATAGTGATCGCTTGTTAATGATCGCCGCCAAAAGCCATGGTATGACTAGCAAGTTAATCTGCTCGGCAAACCAGTTGGGCTCGTAGGTTGCACCAGAGATGCGCGTGGGAAACAGCTTGCGCAGTGAAAAGGCTTTCTGTATCTGATTCAGCAGGCTGAAATAACTGCCATTGAAGTGAAGAATGTAGATGGTCTGCAATGAACCCCAGAGGAAGGCAAGAACGAAACCAAACATCATCCAGCGCAGGGCAGATCGCAATTCTTGTGATGCCTCCGGGAGGACGGCTACGGTAAGGTAAAAAGACAAGCCTATAGCCAGCGTGATTAAGGCGCGCAACACGCGTTCGCTCACCGAGATGCCCAACACTGGCTCAATCCCCAGCAGGAAGGAATTCGCTGCGCTGATCAGAACCACAACCGCAAAAGGGATGAGCGTAAGTACTGTCTTCGGTTGCGGGCGGCGCGATAAGCGGGGTAGGGTTGCAATTGGGAGCAAAAAAAGCAAGGGGTAGAGGGAAAGTGGACGCACCAGTGTTCCCCCGCCTAAACCAGAGGGGAAGTAACGAAAGCTTGTGATCGGCAAACAAAGCCAGAAGAGCGCCCAAGCTACCCTTTGCAGGGTCAGAAAGCCTCTTCGA
>JAOAHK010000189.1 GCA_026415275.1 Anaerolineales bacterium | reverse complement strand
GTTGGGCGACCGCCAAAACGGCCTCGCGTGCCATCGTCCCGGGTAACGCCTCGTCACCCATCACACCCGTTTCGGGCGCCTCGCCCCCCGTGTCGCGCACGCTCAGCCGCACCACCCCAGGTGTCTCGCTGCGCTCGACATCACAGGAATTCCTACCCGCTTGAACGATCACCTCTAAGGAGAGCTTAACATGCAAATTCGCCCCCATATTGGAAACATGCCTCCCTATACCCCCATTGAACCCTTCGAAGTGCTTTCGGCGCGCCTCGGTCGCCCACCTGAACAGATTATCAAGCTCGATGCCAATGAGAACCCCTACGGGCCCCTGCCGGCTGTGCGCCAAGCCCTCGCCGATCTGCCCTTTCTCCATATCTACCCCGACCCCGAAAGCCGCGCCCTGCGCAAGGGCATTGCTGAATTTATCGGTGTGCCGATGGAGAGTATCCTCGCCGGGGCTGGCGCCGACGAATTGATCGACCTGCTGATGCGCGTCTTTTTGGAGCCGGGAGATGGCGTGATCGTCTGCCCACCTACCTTTGGCATGTATGACTTTGACGGGCGGCTGAACAACGCCAAAGTGATCGAGGTGCCGCGCAGGGAGGATTTTTCCCTTGACCTGCCTGCCCTGTGCCAAATCGTCCATCGTGAACGTCCTAAACTGCTTTTTCTGGCAACGCCCAACAACCCAGACGGATCGCTCCCTCCTGCTGACGAATTGGACGAAGTTTTGGAGTTGCCAGTGCTGGTGGTGTTAGACGAAGCCTATATCGAATTTGCCGACCCACACGGAGAATTAGGAGGCAGCCTCAGCCGCGTCGGCGAGGTGCTGCGGCGTCACAATTTGGTTGTCCTGCGTACCTTCAGCAAGCTGGCTGCCCTGGCAGGCTTGCGTGTCGGCTACGGCGTCTTTCCCGATTGGCTGATGCCCACCCTATGGAAAGCTAAACAGCCCTATAACGTGAATGTCGCTGCTACCACCGCCGCCTTAGCTGCGTTGGAACATGCCGAGCAGATGAAAGATGTGGTAAAGCGCGTCATTGCCGAGCGGGGACGCATGGCGGATGCCCTTTCTCGTTATCCCTTCTTCTCCCTCTATCCCTCGCAGGCAAATTATCTCTTGATGCGGGTACGGGGGATCGAGGCGGCAGAATTAAAAAGGCGATTGATGATGGATTACGGAATCTTGGTGCGCTATTTCAGCACGCCCCGCCTGCGCAATTGCATCCGCATCAGCGTGGGCAAGCCGCAGGACACCGAGGCGCTGCTGCGGGCGTTGGATCAGATCGCTCAGGAGGTAACATGATGCGTTTGGCTGAATTTTCCCGCAAAACCGCCGAGACAGAGGTCTCGATTGCGCTCAATTTGGACGGGGTTGGCAGGGCGGAGATCAACACCGGCTTGGGTTTCCTCGACCATCTGTTGCACAACTTTGCCCTGCATGGACTATTCGATTTACGCCTACAAGCTCAAGGCGATTTGCATGTTGATCCCCATCACACCGTCGAAGATGTTGCCCTCGTCCTTGGCAGTGCTTTTGACCGCGCTTTGGGTGAACGCAAAGGCATCTTGCGCATAGGCGATTGCTTTACCCCGATGGACGAGAGCCTAGCGCACGTTGTGGTCGATCTTTCTGGCCGACCCTATGCGGTCGTGCAAGTGGAGTGGAAAACGCCGTCTGTCGGGCAAATCCCCACTAGTTTGCTCACCCATTTCCTGGAATCCTTTGCCGTCACGGCGCGCTGTAATCTACATGCCAGAGTGCTTTATGGGCGCGATGACCATCATCAGGCCGAGGCACTGTTCAAAGCCCTTGCCCGCGCTCTGGAAAAGGCGACCCGTCTCGACCCGCGTCGTGCTGAGCGCGTCCCCTCCACCAAAGGGAGTTTGGTATGAAGGCATTGCGACGCATCTTACTTTTGGATGTCGGCACAGGCAATTTGCAATCGGTACAAAAAGCCTTGGAGGCGGTGGGGGCGGAAGTGTTGCGCAGCGATTCATGGCACGACATACCCAATTTCCCCAAGATCGTGCTGCCTGGCGTGGGAGCTTTTGGTGAATTTATGAGTCGTTTGCGTAAGCTTAGCTTGGAGGATCCCCTGCGGGAAGCTCTTGCGCGCAGCGCTGCCCTGCTAGGGATCTGCGTTGGGATGCAAGCTCTGTTTGCGTCCAGTGAAGAGATGGGGTTTCATGAGGGGTTGGGATTGCTCAAAGGAAAAGTGGTGCGCTTCCCGTCTCGCCCGTTGCTCAAGGTGCCGCATACGGGCTGGAATGAGTTGGTTGTGCAGCGAGAGCATTTTCTCCTTGCCGGTTTGCCGGAGCGCCCTTTTGCTTATTTCAACCACTCCTATTATTGTCTCCCTGAGCAAGGCGAGGACTGCGTCTCGCAGACCGAACACGAGGTGAACTTCGCCAGTGTGGTGGCGCGCGAAAACCTGTGCGCCGTGCAGTTTCACCCCGAAAAGAGCCAAAAAGTAGGGCTAAAAATCTTACAGAACTTTGTGGAGTGGCAGCTATGAAGGAATTCACGATTTATCCCGCCATCGACCTGCGCAACGGGCGCGTTGTGCGTTTACAGCAGGGTGATCCGAAGCGCATGACCGTCTATCACGAGGACCCCGCTGCCGCCGCCGAGCAGTGGGTTGCTGCTGGGGCGCACTGGCTGCACATCGTCAACTTGGATGGCGCTTTTGGTGAACAGGGTGTGCGCAATCAAGAAGCAGTGGCGGCGATCTGCCAAGCCTTGCAAGGGACAAAGACGAGCGTGCAATTGGGCGGTGGCTTGCGCTCCTTGGCGGATGTAGAGCTGGCTTTTGGTCAAGGAGTGAGCCGCGTGATCCTAGGCACTTTAGCGCTTGAAAGGCCGGCCGCTCTGCGTGAAGCAATCCAGCGTTTTGGTGCGCAGCGTATTGTTGTGGCGTTGGACGTGCAAGGCAAACATGTTGTCGTGCGCGGCTGGCAGGAGAATAGCCGCATCGATGCCTGGCTTGCTATCCGTCAGATGATCCAGAGCGGTGTGCGGATATTGATTTACACTGACATCTCCCGCGATGGGATGGGTAGCGGTTTGAACTTAGAGTTTGCTCGTCAGATTTTAGACAATGTCGGAATTGACTTGATCCTTTCCGGAGGCGTCAACAGCTTGGATGACCTGCGCGCTGCCAAACAGATCGGAGCTGCCGGAGCGATTATCGGAAAAGCTCTCTATGATGGGCGAATCGACTTAAAAGCTGCCCTGCGTATCTCGGAGGAGCCATGTTGACCAAACGCATCATCCCTTGCTTGGACATCCGCGATGGACGCACGGTGAAAGGTGTGCGCTTTGTCAATTTACGTGATGCTGGCGACCCGTTGGAGCAAGCCCGCGCCTATGAAGAGCAAGGCGCCGATGAATTGGTCTTCTTGGACATCTCAGCCACCCCGCGCGGCAAACAGACCACTCTAGAACTCGTCCGCCGTGTAGCTGACCAGGTCTTTATGCCCCTAACGGTCGGTGGTGGCGTACGCACGGTGGAGGACATCCGTAATCTGCTTCTGGCGGGGGCGGATAAGGTCAGCATCAACACAGCGGCGGTGCGCAACCCGCATGTCTTGGAAGAGGGAGCGCTGCGCTTCGGTTCGCAGTGCATCGTCTTAGCCATCGATGCCCGCCGCCGAGCAGATGGCAAGGGTTGGCAGGTGGTGGTGGTCAGCGGCACAACACCCACCGAGTTGGATGCCGTGGAATGGGCACAGCGCGGCGTGGAACTCGGCGCCGGCGAGATCCTCTTGACTGGCATGGACACCGACGGCACGCTCAATGGTTACGACATCGAACTGACGCGCACCATTGCCCAAGCCGTGCCGGTGCCGGTGATCGCTTCGGGGGGCGCCGGCAAGCCAGAGCACTTCGTCAGTGTATTTCAAGAAGGGTTTGCCGATGCTGCCTTGGCCGCTTCGGTCTTTCATGACGGGGTGCTGCGCATTCCCGAACTTAAGGCTTTCTTGAGCGACCGGGGCATCCCAGTTCGCATCCAAGGATGAGGCACAGTATGGAGAAATTTCTAAACCCGGAAGAATTGAAATTCGATTCGCAAGGGTTGCTGCCGGTGGTTGTGCAAGATCAGCACACCGGTCAAGTGTTAATGCTGGCGTATATGAACCGGCAGGCGTTGGAATTGACTCTGCAAAGCGGCAAAATGGTCTTTTGGTCGCGCAGCCGCCAAAGCCTGTGGCACAAAGGGGAGACCTCCGGCAATGTGCAGCGCTTAGTCGCCCTCTACGTCGATTGCGATGCCGATTGCTTGCTGGCATTGGTCGAACCTTCTGGCCCGGCGTGTCACACAGGCAACCCCACGTGCTTTTATCGAGCCTTAGCGGCAAAGGAGTTGGAATGAGTATCGATTGGCTCTATCAGATCATCCTAGACCGTCGGGTAAACCCAACGCCCGAGTCCTACACGGCGCATTTGTTTCAAGCCGGGTTAGGACGCATTGCCAAAAAGGTGGGTGAGGAAGCCGCTGAAACGCTGGTGGCTGCCCTTGCCGAAGACGATGAACGCTTGGTCGCCGAGATCGCCGACTTGACCTATCATGTGCTGGTGTTGATGGCAGCCCGCGGCATCTCTCTGCAAGCTGTAGAGTCCGAATTGGAGCAGCGGCATCGATGAAGCGCTTCCTCTTGCTCGATATCGATGGGGTTTTGGTGCGCCCGTTGGGATACCGGGCTGCTTTACGCGCTTCTGTAGCGACCTTTGCCGAATGGATGGGATTCAGCGATTTCCAAGTTGAGGAGGGGGTGATCGGCGATCTGGAGGCGCGGGGCATCAGCAGTGAATTCGACATGTTGCCGCTGTTGGTTGGGGCGGTGTTGCAGGCCGTCCTTTCCGAGGTGGAGATAGCGAATCTCCCCGAAGATTTGGTTGAAGCGGCAAAGTACATCTCAGCCGCCCACCCCTTACCACCGGAGGCAATCCATGTTTCAGCTTTTCCCCTACAGGATGGTTGTTTCCCATCCGAGGCAGCCTATCGCCGTGGACTCTATCCTGCGCTGCCAGAAGCTTTGCGGCGCAGTTTGCTCTTGAATACGCGCGATGTTTATCGTTCTCCGACCACACGGCTTTTCCAACAATTCGTCTTAGGCAGCCGGCGCTTTGAGGAAGTCTATAACCTGCCTGCTCAAGTGCAATCGTCGCCATACTTGCACGAATACGATCAACCATTGTTAGACCCGCTAAGCTGCAAACGTTTGGAAAGCGCTTGGCGCAGTGGCGCCATTCACGTTGCAGCCATGACCGCCCGCCCTTCGCTGCCGCCGCGCGGGGTTGCTGTTTTCACCGATCCCTATCCGCCCGAAGCAGAAGCTGCTTTGGAACTGATTGGCTTGCCCGATTTGCCGCTGATCGGTTTGGGCAAGTTAGACTATGTTGCCCGCAAAGTAGGTCTGCCAGTCGAGAGCCTGCTCAAGCCCGCGCCTGCGCAAGCTCTTGCCGCCACGCTGGTCGCCGGCGGGGAGGGTGAACTCGCCGCTATCGAAAGTGTGGTCGCTTGGTTGACTCAGCCTTCACAAGGACAACCTTTCAATAGCTTGCCCCGAGAAATCGAGCTTCATGTGGTCGAGGACACATTAGGAGGGGTTCGCTCTGTGCGCTCCGCCGCAGAGGTCTTACAGCAAAGCGAGTATTCCGTTACGGTCTATGCTTGGGGGCTGGTGGATGGGAATGGGCAGAAACGGGCTACCTTGGAA
>JAOAHK010000188.1 GCA_026415275.1 Anaerolineales bacterium | reverse complement strand
AGCTTGACCGCTGTGGCGTTGATCTTTGCTTTACTAAAAGTTTCGCCAACACCCTTCTGTGTGTTGGATGAAGTTGATGCTATGTTAGATGAGGCAAATATTGGCCGGTTTCAAGAAGTGCTGAGGGAATTGAGCCAAAATACCCAGTTTATCATTGTTACCCATAACCGCAATACCGTTCAAGTGGCAGATATTATCTATGGAGTAACAATGGGGCGAGATTCGACCAGTCAGGTGATCAGTCTCAAGTTGGATGAGCTGGATCAAGTAATCTAGTCAAACAGCAGGTCGAGGCTTCGACCTGCTGTTTGATACGGACCAACTAGGGTTGGTCTGTTGTCTGAGGGAGCGACTCGATAGTAGGTTGAGGAGTCGGTTGATTTTGAACGGATGAAAGCGCTGATATAGCCTGCTGGATTTCTTGTGGGATAGCTGGTTCGGATGGAACTCGGTTTTTCCAACTTTCATCAATCTCGATTTTTGCAGAAGCTCTAAGGTCTGATAACCATTTTTGAAACTGCTCGGCTTTATATTGTTCCCACTCGCTGTCGGAAAGCCGCCGTGTTTCCCGACCTAACAATTGGATGATGTGAACCCCAAATTGTGTTTTGACAGGTTGACTGATCTCGCCGATTTCTTTTAGAGCATAAGCGGCATTTTCAAACTCTGCAACCATCATGCCTCGGTAGAACCAACCTAAATCGCCGCCATTGTCTTTGTTACTCGTATCCGTTGAGTATTCAGCCGCTAACTTTGTCCAATCTTCACCTGCTCTAAGTTTGCTCAAAACCTCTTCTGCTGTGGCTTCATCTTCGACGAGAATGTGTCTTGCCCATATCATTTCCTGCTCTGGAGTAACACCTAACTCGTTGAGAATGACTTCCTGCATTTTTTCGTAGAGCAATTGGTTGCGAACAATATTGCGAACATCTTGTTCGTTAAGTTGAATGTCTTCTTGGTAATTCTTTAGCAGTTCTTGATAGTCTGCCTGAAAGGCTTCAAGGGCATAGGGCTGTCTCTTATACACATCT
>JAOAHK010000187.1 GCA_026415275.1 Anaerolineales bacterium | reverse complement strand
CTCCCTAAATAAGCGCTGTGCTGTTCCAGAACCCGCCGCTCGGTTTCCGCCGCTGGGGGCAGATTCTCTTCCCAAAGAGAGGTGAGCCTGGCAGTGGCAACGAGCGCTCCGCCGAAGGCTGCCAAAAACCCGATCAACAACCCCCACAAAGCTAAAGAGCGTGAAAATTGCCACAGGTAGGCAACCGCAAAGATGACGACCAGGCAAGCCCCCAAAAAACCGCCGCGCAAGCTATTTTTCGTGGAGAGATGGATTGCCCTGAGACTTTGCTGAAGAGTGAGGGCAAGGATGCCAATCAACAGAAACTCAGAGAAGAAGGGAAGGCTGCCGATGAGGCTTGGCCGCGTCAAAGGTAAAGAAGATGGAGAAAGGGAAATCACTTGCCAGACGACGATCTTCCCTAACAAAAACATACACAGCAAGCTCAATGCCCCGTAGAAGGGCGCGATTAAGAAAAGGTCGAGGCGGGTTGACGAAGGAGTAGGCGGAAGCAGCTTGCTTTGCGTCATGTTCTCTTAACGTGCATTAATCTCATTAAGTATTATACTCATTACAGACATTTTTGGTTAAGAAAGGAAAACGATTGAAACCAAAGTTTGCCTTTATACTCCTTGGGGTGTTTTTGCTCGTTGGTTTAGGTTTTGGCTACCCGCTCTTCTTGCGCAAGTGGCGGGCGCCGTTGGGACCAGGTTTAGGTTTGCCCACCTCAACTTCTACTGTAGAGGTTGTTTTCTCTGCCAAGACTCCATCTGTGCTTACCGCTTCCCCGGGCGCGGTGCAGGAAACATCCTCATCAACCGCCACAGCGACAGCGGCTCCGCTGTGTGGGGGTCCTCCCTTGATGTATATCCTGGCAATCGGCGCCGATAGTGGGCAGTCCTATGATTATGGCTTGGCGGAAGCCATCCGCGTTGTGCGCGTCGACTTCGTCACCCCCAAAGTGACGGCTTTAACCTTTCCGCGAGATTTATGGGTGGAGATACCCGAAATCAACACGAAATACGATATTACGCAGGGAAAGTTGAATCAAGCGTATTTTTATGGGGGTAAGGGTATGGGATATTACCAGGGCGAGGGAGAAGGTCCCGGTTTATTGGCGCGCACTTTACAACTCAATTTCGGCATACGGGTTGATCACTATGGTGCGATCAACATGAATACCTTTGTCAAATTGGTGGATGCGGTTGGGGGTATTGATCTCTATTTACCCGAAGATGTGGATGGCACCTCCGAAGACCCGATGACCATCGATTTGGGTTATTTCCCGGCCGGGCAACACCATTTCAACGGCGAGGAAGCCCTGCGTTTTGCCCGCATCCGCAAGAAATACAGCGATTTTGCCCGCCAAGACCATCAAACGATGGTCTTGTGTGCCTTGCGGGCAAAGCTCAAGGAGCCCACCGTGTTTGCTCGCATTCCTCAAATCATCTCTGCCTTTCAAGGATCGGTGCAAACCGACCTCAGCCCAGAACAATTGATGCAATTGGCTTGTCTGTTGCCTCATCTAAAGCGCGAAAACATCTTGTTCGCCAGTTTTCCGCCCGAACTGCTGCCTCCCGGGCGAGTTTATAACCCATATTACAAGAAAACCACCTTTGCCATCCAAGCCGATAACCAAGCTCTAAGGGAGTATGTAGAGAAGTTTATCGCTGGGGCATGGCCCGATCAACCCGAAGAACCCGCCTGTCCATGAGCTCCACTCCACCACCCTTGCCTTCTGTTCCTCAACTGTTGCGCCGCTACGGCTTGCGCCCCAAAAAACGGCTGGGACAGAATTTCTTGGTCGATACAGGAAGCCTTAGGAAGATCATCCAAGTAGCCGACCTTTCGGTCGGGGAAGACGTGCTGGAGATCGGGGCCGGCTTGGGAGGGTTGACGGTTCTCTTAGCCCAAGCGGCGCGGCACGTGGTTGCCGTGGAACTCGATGCCGATTTAATCCCGCCTTTGCAGGAGATTTTATCCCCCTATTCTAATGTGCGTTTGATCCATGGGGATATTCTCCGATTAGACCCTGCTGAACTTTTTCCATCAGAAAGTCAGTCCTTCAGTGTAGTGGCAAATATCCCCTATTACATTACTTCGGCGATCTTGCGTCATCTCTTGGAGGGAAAGCGACGCCCGCGCCAGATGATTCTGACCTTGCAGTTAGAAGTTGCTCAGCGCATCTGCGCCACCGCAGGTGAGATGAGTCTGCTTGCTCTCAGCATCCATCTTTACGGCAAGCCTTCTGTTCGGGCGCGTATCCCGGCTGGCGCTTTTTACCCCCAACCCAAGGTCGATTCGGCCGTTTTGCGTCTCGAAGTTGCTGCGAGTCCCCGCCTCGCCGATACCGACTTGTTTTTTCGCTTAGCCAAAGCCGGTTTCAGCCAAAAGCGGAAGACATTGCGCAACGCATTCGCAGGGGGGTTGGGCTTGCCCGTCACCCAAATTGGGCAGTTGTTGGAAGCGGCGCAAATCGAGCCAAGTCGCCGCGCCGAGAGCCTCTCTTTGGAAGAATGGGGACGGCTAGTGGAGAATTACAAAGCTTTCCTTGCTGGGCGCAACGAAGCATAGGCAAAGCGGATGAGCCACACCTTATAGGCTGCTTCGAGTTGAATACGCAAGGACATCTTCGAGCGTCCGTGGTGCCGGTCGGCAAAGTAGAAGGGGATTTCGCGAATGGTGAAACCCAAGCGGTGGGCTAAATAAGCCATCTCGACCTGAAAAACATAACCTTGCGAGTTGCCCTGTTGGAAGGGCATCGCCAGCAAGGTTTCCCGCCGCCAAAGGCGAAAGCCGCCGGTCACATCGCGGACGGGGATGTCCAGAATGGTGCGCGCATACCAATTGCCAAAAGCCGAAAGCCCTTTGCGCCAAAGCGGCCAGTGCCGATCGACTGCGCCGCCGGGAATATAACGGGAGCCCATTGCCACATCACAGCTCTGCAAAGCGTCAACGAGCTCGCTTAATTTTTCGGGGGGGTGGGAAAAATCGGCATCCATTTGGGCAATGGCGCGGGCGCCGCGCTCTAAGGCATGGGTAAACCCCAGCCGATAGGCGCTTCCCAAACCGAGTTTAGCGGGACGATGCAGAACGGTCATGCGGTTGGGGTGGTTTTTCGCCAGTTCTGCGGCCAGCTCGCCGCTGCCATCTGGGCTGTTGTCGTCTACAATCAAAAGATGGAAATCGTGTGGCAGGTTTCGGATCGCATCGACCAATGGGGGCAAATTGTGCGCTTCATTGTAGGTAGGGATAACAACAGCATAGTTCATTTTTTCCCCCTAGAGGTGGGGAAGCGATGTCGGATTTTGCCTCGCAGCGTTCCGCAGCAAGCCTTAGCCAATGGGTTTTTTGGGAATGACAAAATCACAGGTCGGATCGCCCATGGCAACACATTTGGTCTCGGTGACGCGAAACTCCAATCCGCCGGAAACCCACTTTAGGCTGCCCTGTAAGAGACCGGTGGCAATAAAACAAACCGGTTTATCCACGCCGGAGCGTCCCCAGCAGACCGGGCAGCGATGGATGGTGTAGACAAACTCGTCCTCGTATTCCTGCACGGTGCTATGTTGGTCGGTCAATTGGGTGAAGATTTTCGCCATTGCCGGCAAGCCAATGCGCAGCTTGATCTCCAGGGGCAAGACCTTGAACGCTAAGTCGCCCACACCGGCTAGGGCGCCGAAGTTGCGCAAGGCGTCGGCAAAAGTTGCCCGGCCAGCCCGCAGGGCTAAACCGCGGCCGCCGCGCGGGCCATACATCTCTTCCAATGCCCAATTGATGGCAGAGAAATCGGCAAAGTCGAATTCGCGTTCCAGATTATCGGGAGGATATTGATCGATCAGGTGCGGAAGGTGTGCTAGATTCAGGATCGCATTGACGCCGTTTTTGCCCATCACCTCTTCGAGGGCTTTTAGTGTGATCAGGGCAAATTTGTTGGCGTAATAATAACCGCTCTTCGGTATTGGCTCCATAGCGCTTTCCTTAGATCAATTTGGAGAGGTCTGCGGCAGCGCGGCGCATATCCAGGAAAATTAACCCCAGCTTGGCTTGCTCGCGCGCCAGAGCGGTGAGCACAGCCTCTTCGCCCACCGACATAAGGATCACGTAGCCTTGCTCCCCCTTGATATACACCTGATCCAATTGACCGCGCCCCAGCTCCATAGCAATCCGCTCGCCCAGCGAGAGCATGGCTGCCGACATAGCCGAAACGCGATCCTCCTCAACCCCTTGGGGCAACGCCGAAGCAATAATCAAACCATCCACACTGACCACAGCAGAGGCTTCGATATCCGGTGAGGAAGCCTGCAGATCGCGCAGTCTCTCCACCATCAGTTGCGCTCGAGATTTACTTAGCGATTCCATCCCGCTCCCTGATCTGGTAAGGATTTGAAATACAGGGTTAATGTAGCACGTCCAAACGCCCCTGTCAAGCCGAATGAGCTAACAGCTCCGTAAGGGCAGCGAATTACTTTGGGAAGCCCTTCGAAGCGGAGGCAAGGGAGGTCTCCTGGCAGGGGGATGCCGAGAGAGAATACCGTTCTGCTGTGCCGCCCTCTTGACCGAGGAGAGGCAATATGTTATAATTTAGAATAACCAATATTGAATAATTAGTATTAGAATATGGACACTTGGCTCTTATTGCTCGGCATCCTAAAACAAAGCGAGATGCATGGCTATCAGCTCTACGACTTTATCGAGCGCAATCTCGCTCTCTGCACCGACCTCAAGAAAGCCTCTGCCTATTTCTTGTTGAACAAAATGGAGCAGGAAGGCTACATTCAGGCTGTCGAACAGCGGGTGGGCAACCGTCCGCCGCGCAAAGTCTATCGCCTAACCCCCGCCGGCGAGCAACTCTTCGAGCAGTTGTTGGCGGAGAATCTTGCCCGATATATCCCTCCGGTCTTTTCGACCGATATTGGAATTGCCTTCTTGGACCAAATTGCGGCAGAGCGAGCACTTTCCCTGCTGCGCAAGCGTTTCCAGATTATGCGGTTGCGCCTTAGAGAGCTCGAAAACATCCCGCCCCATCCCGGAGCGACTGCGCTGTTGATCCAACACCAAATCCATCACTTGCAGAGCGAGATTGCATGGTTGGGTAAGTTGATTGCCAGCCTAGAACAAGGGGCTTCTCCGGCCCGGACTCCCCGCCGGGAAGGCATCCCGGATTGCGAATCCCCATCTTAACCTTTTGACCCTTACCCTGTCCCCGGAGGTTTAGCCGAAATGGAAAGCACAATCGCCACCCTTCCCTCGCAGACCGTTAGCGAGAAACTGGATTTCAGAAGGATTCTGCCCATTTTTGTCATCGTGCTGGTCGACCTGCTCGGATTGACCATTATCATTCCCCTGATGCCCCTCTACGCTACTGCATTCGGCGCTGCCCCCTTGCTGATCGGCCTGTTGGGGGCTTCTTACCCGGTAATGCAATTCATTGGAGCGCCTTTCCTGGGACGGCTTTCCGACCGGGTCGGGCGCAAGCCGGTGCTCTTGGTCAGCCAGATGGGCACGTTCATCGGCTTCCTGATCTTAGGGTTTGCCAATAGCCTCTGGTTGCTTTTCTTGTCTCGCATCCTCGATGGCCTTTCAGGAGCGAACATCTCCACCGCACAAGCAGCTATCAGCGATAGCACCACCGAGAAGACGCGCACCCAAGGGCTTGGCTTGATCGGCGCTGCGTTTGGCATCGGTTTCATCCTAGGCCCGATCATTGCCTTTCTCTCCTTATCTGCCAGCGGTAACAATTATCACGTCCCCGCCTTTGTGGCTGCTGGCTTTTCCTTGATCTCGATCCTCCTGACCTG
>JAOAHK010000186.1 GCA_026415275.1 Anaerolineales bacterium | reverse complement strand
GTCTTGGGTGATCGGTTGTTCATAGATGACGCGCGTATTGAAAATCAATAGGCCGGTTAGATCATTGGGGCGCGTCTGGTTGACATAGGCGCGTGCGGCTTCTTTTGCTGCCTCTAGTTTGCCGGCCGCGTTCATGCTGCCAGAGACATCCATAATCAACAGCGTGATCAGCGGCTCTTCGCGTTCACCGATGCCCTTCACATCTTCCAGTTTCATCTCTTGACCGTTTTCGGCTAACACCAATTGGGAAGGAGAAACTTCTACCGGGTTTCCCTCGTTATCTGTCACCGAAATATAGACCGTTACTCTGGGAAATTGAGCAGTGTCAACCTGGGTAATCCGAACCAAAAGTGGTGCGGGCTCAGCATTGAGGGGCTTTGAAGGAACGAAGCCTGTCAATCCAAATAAGCTCAGTGTAATCCAGAGTGTTCGCATCACTGCCAAAACTTTCTTGTTCATTGTTCACCTCTTTTCGTGATACATCATTTCTGTGTTGCCCATCTTGATTGTCTGGTTGTCCTTTAGTGTTGCCTGCTCGACTCGTCTGTTGTTGATGAAGGTGCCGCTCAGGCTTAGGTCTTTTAGGGTAAAGTAGGAGTCAGCGCCTTTGAGAAGAGCATGTTGAGGGGCAATGTCAGGATCGGGTATAACAATGTCGGATTTCAACGCACTGCTGCCAATGAAGGCAGAAGGGCCCTCTTTTTTGATGAACTTATCGAGGATAAACTCGCTGCCTTTCAGCTTTCCACTCTTTACCTCTAGCCAGGCGCGCGAGAGCAAGAAGGTAATCAAAGCGATAAAAGCTCCGACCGAAGCGCCCAGCAAGAGCAAACCGGCGGCTTTACCGGCGAGCTGATTTTCCAGGCCGCGCCGCGCGCCTTCTAACAAAATGCCGCCTAACACTCCGCCCAACAGTCCGCCCAGGGCTCCCTTCCATACTTGGCTGCCCCCGCTAATTCCGGAGGCTACACCGATGAGCAAACCAAATACTCCCCAACCAATCGCTCGACTCAGGAACCCACCACCCAACAACTGAAACAAACCCTCAGCGATGGGCAAACCAAGCGCTCCGCCTGCTGAGCCAAGCAAGCCGCTGATCAGTCCAGCGCGCAGCGCTTGCAAAGGGTTACGGCTCAGCACACCTTCGCCGAACCCAATCGAGACTCCGATACAAAGCCCGATCAATCCTCCCACCAAAACTTCACTCAAATAAAGACTGGGAGTAAATGACAATCCGAGGTGATTGCTCACCTGCCAGCCGATCACACCACCGATGGCGCCTAAAACTCCATAATAATAAACACGCATTAATCGGCTCATGTTTCTTCTCCTTGGTGAGGAATACGTTGCAGTGTTGTCAGATCGGGAAGCATGTTCGACCAATGGACAACACTGCGCAGTTTTCTGTCGTTCAACTCATAGAATCCGAAATAGTGACGGGTATCCAGCTTCCCGTCCTGTTGACGAATAAAGAATCCCCCCTTTGAAGAGTGAGGCTCGATCACAAGCGCAACTTGATAGGGCTCCGGGAAGAAATTGCGATGGATCCACGCATCATATTCGGAGAGAAAGATTCCCATCCTGGGGTGGGTATGATACCAACCAACCACTTCGCGATGGGGGAATCGCCGCTGCAATTCATCATAAAGAGCAATTTGACTGTCATGGGTGAAAGTCAGAAACACACTCCCATGGCGTACGTACTGAGCGGGTAGAACAGCTTCGATCACAATGAACTGTTTTCCGTTTTTGCGGTCGGCGCGCCATTTCCCCACCAACCATCCACCAACTTCATTCTCTAGGTCGCTGCCGGCGTGAGCACAGAAGCGCACATAAGCCCGCTGAGAAACAAAAACCTCGACAGAGAGATGTTCCAGTCCTGTTTCAAGGGGCGATTTCCAACGCAAAGCTCGTCGATAAGGAATATGAGCAGGGCGTGGGCTGTTTTCTGGCGGTGGTTCCAAGGAAATCCTCGCTAGCATGATTAAGTGGGAAAATACGCACCAATGGTAGGAAGAGAACCGGGCAGCCGATAAATTACCAGCGGCTACCCGGTCAGGTATCAACCGGCGGTGATGTCTGCGGTGATGATCAGACGGTCGTTGTCGGGCACCTTGGCTTCGCCAAGCGTTTCATCTTCCTGAAGCTGACGGCCGAGGGCTTTGCTGTCCAAACGGTAGCTGATCGGACGACCATCTGGTCCGGTGGTAGGAAGTTCTAGAGACGTCGCCAGTTCGGGTAACAGTTCCTTCACCGGGACGTCATCCGGAACTTCCGCATTGCGGGTGCCTCCAGAGGGAAGCACAAGGGTAACAGGTGTATCTGCCATTTTTTACCTCCGATAGAAAAAGGTTGATTTGGTCAATAAACAGCCCGGGCATCATCACGATAGATTGTCCTACTTCAAACGAATGCGCGGTTTATCTTTTTGTCCTGAGTCAAGGATGCGAACCCGCTCCGGTCTGAGCAACTCGCGCTTATCCACCGGAAAGGCATCGGGGTGCTTTTCCCGATACGCCCGACACCAACGCGCCGCTTCGGGATCCCAGGGAAAGGGCGGTTTGGTCGGGTCATCGTGAAAATTTTTATACTGCACCATCTCGCCGATCATGATGACCAGCCAATCCAATGAACGGCTGGCTGTCCACCAAGCAGCGTCGATGCACACTGTACCATTGATGTGATTGATATTGGGGTGCCAGATCGGGGTGAGCCACTTCATCCCCGGCCACCGTTGGGGGTATTGGTTGTGAAGGTAAATCTCCACTTGGTGCTTATTACCATATTTGGGGTTACCCTGGCTATCCACGGAGTAAATCCCTTTGCAGGAGTAAGTTACAATGTAACGCTCTGGGGGTAAGCCGGGACGCACCGAAAAGGCCTCGAAGGAAATCAGGTCGCTGCGGGCAGCTAGCTCTTGCATCCGTTGGTAATCTGCCCGCAAACGGCGCATGCGAGGGCTATCTTCCACAGAAACAGCGCCAGCAGTGATGTCTGCAGTGAGAATTAAGCGATCCTCTGCAGGAACCCCTGCGGAAGCCAGGGTTTCGTGTTCGCCTAGTTCGCGGCCAAGCGCCTTGCTGTCCATGCGGTATCCCATCGGCCGTCCATCTGGTCCGATGGTCGGAAGATGGAGCAGAGAAACTAACTCTGTGACCAAGTCGCGCACGGCGACATCATCCGGCACTTCGGCTTTGCGCGCTCCCCCATTCGGTAATACAATGGTGACAGAAAGATCAGGCATCGAACCTCTCCCTAAAGACGTTATTCATGTTGATGGGGCACTTGGCAAACGCCGGTGACCGCCCAACAATCCGCATGGTGATGCGTGCCACAAATCGGGCAAATCTTGACTCCACGCGGATCGTTTTCCAGAACCATTTCCAAACAGTACGGACAGCGATGCTCTTCATCACTCAACAGCCGCACCTGCCGAGCAGCAGAGCGAGGTTTCTTGTCCCTGACGGATAGGTTGGTAAGTGATTGTGGGGAGATAGCTGACGAACGTTGATGATTTGCCTTACCCCGCAAACGCGGCAACTTCTCAATTGCCCATTTCGATTGGTCCAAAAAAACACGCCCCAGATCAACTCGCAAACGGTGTATGGTTTTCCTCATCCGCTTCAATGAGTTGGCCCAAGATTTGTTCCAGGTGCTGAGAGACAAGAAGGCGGGCGCGACGGTTGTTCGAGCACCCGATTTCTTGGACGAATTTGAAGGGTTAGCTGGGCTCTTCTTTATCTTCCCCGTTGAGGAGGGGATTTTGACCTTTTGCAATACGGACTTGGGTTTTTCGCCGAGTTTGACCGGTTTAGATGTGATCGCTTTCTTTTGTGGGCGAATCGATTTCCTGCCGGTGCGCAGAACCAACCAAGCCATCGCGGTTGCCAGTCCAAGCTGAGCAAGCCCATCCCAATCGATCACCGCCGCCGGATTTGAGGCAACACCGATGTAACCGCTGCTGAGGTGTTTTAACAAAAATAACCCAGCGGTCAGAGAAACCAGCGCCGCAAGAAATTTCAGGACAAAGGTGTGATGGGCTAGAATAAAGCGTGCAGCCATTGCGGCGGCAATCCCTAAGCCAATGGCAATTGCGTATTTCGAGACCCAAGGGAAATTTGCTAGAGGGGTGAGAAAAATGAGGGGAGAAGCTGCGGCAAGCACCAACGTTGTCCCGATCACCAAAAGCAAGCGTGCCACTGTGCTTTCGGCAAGTGCATCCAACAGGGGTTGATTTCGCTGAGTCATTCTCTCAATCCGGGTTTCCAAAATCGACCTCAATCGTGTAGAGTGACCCGTCCACGCGCTGGATTAACTTCAATATCTTCCAATTCCACTTCCTCTCCCAAACGCAAGCGTTGGCGGAGGATTGTCCGCGGATGGGATTCCGATTCTTCAAAATGGCTAAAGTGCAGAGCTTGCTCTTGATCACCGCTCAACTCATAAAAACGGTATTCCTGGTCGTTATAAGCGCGCAGAATATGCAATGGGGGGACACCCAAACTAGCTAGGGTGCGATTCAGGAATGGCTCCTCACCGCTGACCACATGGGTCATCTCGGTCTCGCGCAGGGCACCACAAATCGGGCAGTGAGCCGCCTCAAAGCTGACCTCCGCAATGGGACGCAGGATCGGTTCTTTTGTTTTGCAACGCGGACATTCCAAAGTGAGAATGATCTCTTGATCTAGTTCGACAATGGCGTTTGTTCCAAGATCGGATTGGGCAATGCGAAGCAAATCACCTGCCGTAAGGGTCTCGGCGCGCAGGGGTAATTCGGTGATCTCTCCGTAAACCCAATGGCTTTCACAATCCTCACGCGCCAAATAGGCACTGGTGTGCATTTCATTGACCATGCCGTTGTAATGGATGACTTTGCCCGCTTCAACTGGCAGTCCATGCAAGAGTTTGAGCGCTTCTTGGGCTTGCATTGCACCAATAATCGAGGCAATTGTAGGCGTGGTTGGGACTTTGCCAAGCAAAATGTTTTGTCTAGCCAACAAGGGGCAAGAATAACGGACGGCAAGGTCGCGGCGGGCTTGTTCGGTGAGGGTACATTCGAAGCAAGCTCCCTCACCCGGCACAAAAACCCTAACCAAGCCGAGCAATTCTTGGATTGCGCCATCTACCCAGGGTTTGTTCATCCAATAAGCGAAGCGGTTGAGGGCAAGGCGCGCCTCGCGGTTATCCAGACAACCGATTAACACATCCATGCGACGGATGACACCTAATCCAAGTTGCGTGGTGACATCGCCATGTAGATACTGAACGTGAAGATTGGGGTTAATCTCTTTAGCCCGTGCGGCGGCAACCATGGCTTTGCTGCGCCCCGAATCACTCTCGCGAAAGAGCGGAGAACGGCTTAGATTTGCCGCTTCTATTGTGTCGAAGTCGGTAATGTAGAGGTAGCCCACGCCCATCAGGGCAAGATTTTTAATCACCTCATTGCCCAATGCCCCTGCGCCTACAACCAAAACCTTCGCCGCTTCGACCTTCTCACGATCCCACCAAGAAATAAAGTTAAAAGTGCCAAGCCGGTCTGTTCTCAAATTGGGAATGCGCAAGGGCTTTTCGGGGGAAACGGGCAGGTGCCGCGGCCGCGTCGGGACATCGGTTGAAGAGGGCTTTGGTCGCGAGACTTCGGTTTCTCTTTCTACGCGGGCAAGCTCATGAGCTTTGGCGATATTGTCTTCGTTGAGTTGCTTTACAAACCAGCCGATCCCGGCTCTAGCTTCGATCAAACGGTTATCCGCTAATACTTTGAGCGCCTCGCGGAGCGTAGAGCGGCTAATGCC
>JAOAHK010000185.1 GCA_026415275.1 Anaerolineales bacterium | reverse complement strand
ACTCAGAGGCTCAGGAAGGGTGGTTAAAAATTCAAGCAATGGGCGGGGGTCCTCCAAATACGCCCATAAGCAAACCAAAGGCGTATTCCATCGTTCAGGATCCAACTCAAATTGGGCATTTGAAAATACCCGTTCCCAAGGGGATTCCTGAGAACGATGCAATAATTCCAGGGCGACCAAAGCCGCCTCTCGTAAATTTGATGGCTTGTATCCACGCTCAACCCGGCCCAAAAGGGTCACTCCTTCACGTCTATGTGCTTCTTCTTCAAATATCCCATTGAGGCTTAAGTCATTCGTAATGGCAGGTCCCGGCACAAACAGCCTCAATGCCAGATTTCCCGGCATCCAAAACGCACGGGTACTTCGTTGAACCTCAACCATTGTCCCAATTAAACTGGCCTCTTGCAGACTCTTCCACACCACCGGATCTTGTTTTAAGGCACGCAGTACTAACCTCTGTTCAGATTCGTTCAGAGAAACGCGGATCAACTCCAAAAGTGATTTCATGGCAACCCTGCCTGTGGGTAAGATGCGGGACCTGAGGGTTATACGATGCGCATGACCAGTAGGTAGGAAGCCAGCATTAACAACATCCCCACCAGCATTAGAAAAACACCAATTCCTGCCGTGGTGTGCACCAATTGATTCAGCGATTCGATTAATGTGGCCGCATTCCCTACCAGGCCGGCAATTTCTTCACTAATCCCCTTCTGGATCATTTTGGCCGTCTGCGTCGCCAAGCGTTGAACGTCGTTTCCCAGTACACGCGAGGCTAACGTGATCAATCCAACCAAGAAACATACCACTCCCAATAAGAGCAACAAGCCCGCTAATGTAAAGAAGAAATCGTTTTTGGTCATCTCAAAAAACATCATTCCCATCCTCCTGTCTTAACCAGACCCGATGATGGGAATGATGCAAGAAACGTGCCAGGCCGTGAATGTCACCTAACGCTGAATCACATCAGCCGGCAAATCACCCAGTTCAATAATGCGCCCGTTACAAAACAGCATTGCCCGTTCGATGGCATGATTCAACTCGCGAATGTTGCCCGGCCAATCATAGCGGATCAGTGCGTCCATTGCCGCTGGAGTCACGTCTTGCACATTCATCCCAAGTTTAGCGTTATGATGTCGGATAAAGAATCCGACCAATTCGGGGATATCCTCTTTTCGCTGCCTCAGTGGCGGGAGATGCAAGTCCACCACTTTTAGGCGATAGTAGAGATCTTGCCGAAATTGTTGCAACCGTATCATTTCTTGAAGGTTGCGATTCGAAGCGGCAATGATTTGAACATCCACTTTAATCATTGTGGTCCCCCCCACCCGCCGAATGGCCTGTTCCTCTATGGCCCGTAAAAGTTTTGCCTGCATGTCTAACGACATCGAAGAAATCTCATCCAGGAACAACACCCCGCCATCAGCCACTTCGATAAGACCGTGTTTGCGCTTCTCTGCACCGGTAAAGGCGCCGGCTTCATGACCGAAGAGTTCCGATTCAATCATTGTGGGTTGAATGGCAGCACAATTAATGGCAATATATGGCTTTGAAGCACGAGGGCCATTTTGGTGAATAAAACGCGCTAGAACGTCTTTACCCGTTCCGGTCTCACCGGTGATGAGCACCGAAACCTGCGCTTGAGCCGCTTTGCGTGCCTGCAGAATGACCCTCTGCATGGCAGGGCTTTTTCCGATAATAAAATTGATCTCCCTTGTCTGTGCTTCCCGCCAATGCGCGAGCTCGCGCCGCATATAAACGACCTCGCTGGCACGTTTGATCGAATTGGCTAATTGCGAAAGTTGAAATGGCTTGGTTACAAAGTCACTCGCCCCATTGCGCATGGCCTCCACCGCCATTTCAATGTCCCCATAAGCCGTGATCACAATCATCGGCGGACGAAAAGGCAGCCGGTTGCTTTCAAGAAGCAGGTCGGGGCCGTAGCCATCAGGCAATTGAACATCCACGATAAAGATGTCTCCCTCTCCCCGCTCAAGGCAAGCCCGGGCTTCTGCCAGGGTGCCAAAACCAATAGTCTCGTATCCTAACGAATTCAGATGTTCCAAAATATTCAACCGCGCATTATCCTCATCTTCAACGACAACAACCGTGATTGCCATAACGCTTAACCCTCTTCTTCTGGAATGGCTGGCAAGTAGACATGAAAGACTGTCCCCCCAGGGAAGGAACTGACTTTTATCGTACCATGATGAGCCGTTACAATGCGCTTGGTGATAGGCAATCCCAAACCCGTACCATGAGGCTTAGTTGTGACAAAGGGCTGAAAAATGCGGTCTCGAATTTCCTCTGGTATCCCAGGTCCATTATCGGTGACGGTGATCTCCACTTGAGGACGGAGTGTTTCTGAGTAATTGCGCTTTACACGCACCGACAACACACCACCTTCTTGACTCATTGCATCCATAGCATTGCTGATCAAATTCATAAACACTTGCTCCAAGGCCCGCCAATCACCTAAAACTTTGGGGACATTATCGTCTATTTGAACAATGGGGGTGATCTTGAGGCGTGCCATTCGCGGACGCCACCGTTCCACTAAACGGCTCACTATTTCTCCAATATTCACAGGCTCTTGCTTAGGTTCATATGGCTTGGATAGACTCTTCAAGGCTTCCATTTGATGAGCCAGGCGATTACAATCAGTTTCCATCCGGCTGATGAGATCTCGGTGTGGACTATCTTCGCCCAATCGTGCCGCGAGCAATTGCAGCCCGGTAGATATTCCATTGAGCGGATTGAGCACCTCATGAGCAAACACCCCCATGAACTCACCCAGAAATGCTCGTTGTTCTAATTGACGTGTTTGCGCACGGATTTGCTCGTTCTCGCTAATGTCGTTAATCAAAACCACCACTGCCTGGACCTCGCCATCTCGCTCAACCGGTAAAATCTTTAAATCGGCAGGAAATGATTGTCCATTGCGTCGATGCAGGGTAATTCCTGGTAAAGATGGAAAGCCTTTACCATGGCTGGCACTAATCAGAGCCGGCATTAAGCGATCCGGACTGATCAAAATGTTTTCTACCGCATGTCCTATGACCTCATTTCGCGTGTATCCAAACATCATTTCTGCAGTCGTGTTGAGATCTTCAACCAGCAATGCAGTATCAAGAACAAGAATGCCTTCATGACTATTTTCAACAATCGTTGATCGAATATGTTCTTGGCGTTGATAAACCGCTTTTTCTATTTGTAAGGACTCGCTGAGCAGAAAGTACTGAATAAGCACATCAATATAACCGGCAACCAATGTCGCTACTTCCAGCAAAAACGGAGGTGGCGCTTTCTCCCAATCTGCTACCACGAGTAGCCCTACCGTCGCTTGCTCAAAGCCAATCGGCGCGCTGATCACAAAACTCACATTTCGCATCCGAGCGATCCGATGAATCTCCGTCGTGATCCGCTTACCTGGTGCCCAAACCATGCTTGTCGCCAGACGGATTAAATCAGTTGTAGGCAAAGTTTCCGGAAATAACGACTCGTTACCCACACAAGCCATGCGTTGAAGAGCAGGAAAGCGACTTTCAGCGCGATATACTCCCACATATGCCACTTCAAAGAGACGAGCCAGTAAATTTACAACCTCCCAAACGGCTTGCTCAAGATTGGGCAAACGAAAGAGGCGTGGCAATTGCCCAAATGCCTCTAGAACCTGAAACCACCATCGCTGTATCGAAAGCGATGGATCCTCACTGGGTGAGATACGTACGACAGCCCAAGGCTCTGGAAGGCCTAGGGAAACCCACCGACCTACTACGCTGAGAACCTTTCCACTCTTTGATTGAAGGGTGAGGTTAACCTCGGTTGATTCTGCGTAATCCGTGATATTCTCCCCCCCTAAAATGTCTTCGGGGGATTTTTTAAGTAGTTCACTAAGATAATAACCGCTCAACTCACAAAACTGCGGCGTTGCATATAAGACACGATTCTGTCGTGTATCAAAAAGCATGATCGGCTCACGAGCCAGATCTAAGATTAAAACGAGTCCGCGAAAAAGATTGCTCCTGGTATTTCGCCCAATGGGATTAAGCGTCATTGATACCTCAACCAAAGAACTACGGGGTGGAAGAACGCACAGAGGAACGGCGTAAGTGCGCCGGTAATATACCTTCCATCATGCGATATTTTGCCACCGTGCGCCGTGCAACCTTAAACCCTTGCTGCCTCAACTGATCAGCCAATTCCGCATCGCTCAAAGGCGAGGTCTCATTAGCAATGATCTCACGCAATGCGCTCCTAATGTTACTGTTTCGATCGAAAAAAGAGGCCAATGGTACAATTCGCTTATTGGGTAACTGCACATTCTTTTGTGCCACGGCTCTAGATATGGTTGACTCGTGAAGTCCAAGTTCTCGTGCAATCTGATGGCGTGTGATCGGTCGTAAGTGCCGTTCTCCACGTAAGATGTAGTCACGTTGCAACTCAACTACGCGACGCATCAATCGTAATAACGTATGATTTCGCTGTTGTAGGCATTTAATGAAAAGCGAGGCCCGTTCCAAATCACCGCGCAATTCTTCGCGTGTTTCACCTTCTGCTTGGAACAGTGCTTGCCGATAGATAGGATTGACCCGCAGGGTTCCTCTCAGCGGCAGGATAATCTCAACCACTAGTGGCCCCTGCGGATCATCATTCAAATGTGAAATGATCACATCCGGCGTCAGCACGCGCTGAGATATTTCAGCCGGGGTGCGAACATCTCCCCAATGCCCTCGCGCAGGGTAGGGGTTTAGATTCTCGCTAATAAAGCGAGCCGCTTCTTTTACCACGCCGAGAGGAAGACCTAGTTTGCGGGCTAGTTCCGCATAGTGGCGTTTTCCCAACTCATCGAGTCCATCCCGAATCAATTGGCTTACGGCCTCTGGAACTGCTTGATTCTCACACAAAACCTCTAATTGAACCAGCATGGCTTCTTGAGGGGTAAATGAACCAACTCCCACTGGGTCAGCTCGCTGAATAGCCCTCCGCACTCGTTCAACCCGTGAAATAGGCACATGAAAGTAGTTGGCAACCTCTTCCAAATCCACGCTGAGCAAACCATCATCATCCAAATGCATGACAAGGTGAGCCGCAATCAGTTGATCTTCATGCGAAAGGTCAAAAATAACCTGTCGGAGAACGTAGTTGGGCAAGTTAAGTGGTTCGGAAAAGAATCGTTCTTCGGGTAAATCACCATCCTCCTCTTCTATACGTTCTCCCGAGGAAGCGGGCAAGAAATCATCACGCGAGGAAATAAATACTACAATCTCATCTGCACGGTTTTCGCGGGGTTTACTACATATCGGGCAAACGCTTTCGTTGGGTCGTAGCAAACGCTGGCACATTGGACAGCGTCGCTCTTCGCTCAATTCCAGTGCAGGATTAGCCAATTCGGCCTGAATCCTCTGCCACAGCTCTTCTACAGACTGATGCAGCAACGACATCGTCTGTGTCAAGTGTGCAGTGATTATCGTACGTGGAGATGCTTGCTGAATCTGATACATTACAAATCCCTATATCTTTCACAAGTATATGCGCAAGTGATTCGAGTTGCAAGTTTTGTGCCTAGGCAAATAAAATCAAAGCCCCTACTCCACAAGAGAATAGGGGCGGCAAGTACAGAGACTTGAAGCCTCAATTTAGTAAATATCGTTCACTGTGTTGTAAACGTTAAATTTTCCCGTTGGTGTGATTAGATCGGGTATACGAGCCTTTTCTTGGAGTGTACGGTCATCATAAATGACAATCTCACCCGTTTGACCCGGCTTGTCTGCCGATCCCCATACGCTGACCCAAATTTCATTACCCTGACGGTTATACTCAAAAT
>JAOAHK010000184.1 GCA_026415275.1 Anaerolineales bacterium | reverse complement strand
ATACTATCCCATCTACACGGGCGCGGGTGAAGCCAGCCTTGCGGATTTCCTCGAAAATCGCTTGGTGGGTGCCTTTTCGCCCGCGGATCAACGGCGCCAGAATTAAAAAGCGCGTGCCCGGCTGCAAGGTTTCGATGGCATCCACGATTTCCTGCGCCGATTGCTTGGTCACCTCCCGCCCGCAGACCGGGCAATGCGGAATGCCAACGCGGGCATAGAGCAGGCGCAGATAATCATATATCTCGGTCACTGTCCCAACCGTGGAACGCGGGTTGTGGGAAACGCCCTTCTGATCTATCGATACTGCCGGCGAAAGCCCCTCAATATAATCAACGTCTGGCTTTTCCATCTGCCCCAAAAATTGGCGGGCATAGGCCGAAAGCGATTCGACGTAGCGGCGCTGACCTTCGGCGAAGATGGTGTCGAAAGCTAACGAAGACTTCCCCGAACCCGAAAGTCCAGTGATCACCACCAACTTATCGCGCGGAATATCCACGCTGATGTTCTTAAGGTTATGAACGCGCGCCCCAACCACACGCAGGACGTTTTGGGTCATATCACTCCTATCTAGAATAGAATCGTTTAGACCTTTCATTATACCAATATGATTGAACGATTGTATCTAAGAAAATCGCCCTCAGGCGGTAATGGCTTCTATAGAAGGGCTCTTATCGAAAATATCATCGAAAATATCAACAGATGACAGGCAATGCCTTCAAGCCACGGATAACAAAATTCGGGCGATACTCTACCGTTTCACATGCCAGGCGCAGGTTTGGCAACCTTTCAATTAGGACTTGAAAGGCAACCTGCATCTCTAAACGCGCCAATGGAGCACCCACGCAATAATGGATTCCAGCGCCAAACCCCAAGTGAGGATTGTCTTGGCGGGTAATGTCAAAGCGATGAGGATCGAAAAAGCGAGCAGGATCACGGTTTCCAGCGGCATAGAGCAAAGCAAGCTGCAAGCCTGTTTCAAAGCGAAATCCTTTATATTCCATCTCTTCTCTTACCCAGCGGCGGAATAATTGCAAAGGGGTATCATAGCGCAGGATCTCTTCGACAGCCGTCTTGAGCAAGTCGGGGGAACGCTTCAATAACTCGAATTGTTCAGGGTGACGAAAGAAGGCCAACATGCCGTTGGCGATGGCATTGACCGTCGCCTCGTGGCCGGCATTGAGCATCAGGATACAGGTGGCGATCAGCTCAGCTTCGCTAAGACGATCCCCGGCCTCCTCTACCTCCACCAAGGCACTGATCAGATCCTCACGAGGAGTAAATTTTCGTTTGTCAATCAACCCTTGAAGGTATGTTGAGAATTCAATCACAGCCTGGTTTGCTTTTTGTTCATCCTCGGGTGTGGGAGACAGTTCGTACATAGCTACAATAGCATGCGACCACGGACGCAGGAAGGCTCGTCCATCCTCCGGCACGCCCAGCAACTCGGCGATAACCATCACCGGCAAAGGTTCGGCAAAATCAGCAAGCAAATCCATCTCTCCCCGAGGCTGAACGGCATCCAGCAAGCGATGAGCGATCTCGGTCACACGCTGGCGCAGGGCTTCGACCCGCGGCGGAGTGAAGGCTTTGTTGACCAAACCGCGCAAACGGGTGTGATCGGGCGGCTCTTTTTCCATCAGCGAGTTGTGGTGCAGTTTACCAAAGGGGGTCTGCGGGTCGGGCTTGGGTGCCCCTTCCATATCCCTGCCCAAACGTCGATCGCGCAACAGGGTGTTGATATCTTCATAAGTGCTGACAAACCATAACTTCCAATCTGCATCGTACAAGATCGGACTGGACTCGCGGAGAATGTCATAATAAGGATAAGGATTGGCGATGAAATCGGGCGAGAGCAGGTCAATGCCCAATTTACCCAATGTCATGTTCATAAAAAACCTCCACCTGGTAATAAAATAGATGACCTGCCACTTAAGCCATCTATAGATCTTTGATTCGAGCAGATTCTATCTTGAGTCAGATCAATATGAAAATAATGTCTTTATCCATGAAGATTTAGAATTCGACAATTTCTCCGAAAAATTTAAGACAGTTTCTAAGTATAATCTGAGCAAATCTTTTTGTTCGTAACACCAATCAAGGAAAATCCGTGATCAGTCATGAATCATGAACCTATCCACCTTATTCACGTTGAGGCTTTCACCCCGCAAGGTTGGGTGAAAGATGCCTGCATTTCCATATCCGAGGGTCGTATCACCCAAATAGCTCCTTATGATAAAGCGAAGCAACCATTTCAAGGGCAAAAAATCGAGTGCAGGGGCTGGATCGCTTCCCCAGGTTGGATTGAATTGCAGATCAATGGTGCTTATGGTGTTGATTTCGCCGAAGAACCCCACCGAATTTGGGAAGTTGCCGCCCGCTTACCCGAGTTTGGCTTCACTGCTTTTTTGCCCACCATCGTCACCTCACCGCTTCCGGTATTCCGACAAGCGATAGAGGTATGGAAAGCCGGGCCACCATTTGGCTGGAAAGGTGCCTTCCCCTTGGGTTTGCACTTTGAAGGCCCCTTTTTGAACCCCAAGAAAAAAGGTGCCCATAACCCCCAATTTCTTCAACTGCCGAAACTTGAACTAGTCACCGATTGGGACGCAGCGAATGGAGTCCGCTTGGTCACATTAGCGCCAGAGTTGCCCGGGGCTCTTGAACTTGGCCAATCTCTTCGTCAACGGGGGGTAACCCTTGCCATCGGGCATTCTTTTGCGACTTACGATGAAGCCATTGCTGCCTTTGAACAGGGCTTTTGCTATGTTACCCATCTTTATAACGCCATGACACCCCTCGAATATCGCGCGCCGGGCTTGGTCGGGGCGATCTTGACTCACCCCGAAATCACCGTGAGTCTCATAGCCGACGGTGTTCATGTTCACCCTTCGATGTTAAAGTTAGCATATCAAACGCGCGACCCTGAACATGTGGTGTTGGTGACGGATGCAATGAGCGCCTTGGGTATGCCGCCTGGTCAATATCCCTTGGGTGGGCACCAGGAGGTTTTTGTTGATGAACGCAGTGCCCGCCTGAAAGACGGCACCTTAGCGGGGAGCATTCTGAAACCTGCCGATGCTTTGCGCAACATGATGGAATACTGCGGTGTTTTTATGGAATCGATTTTGCCCTGTCTTACAAGCACACCTGCTCATGTTTTAGGATTGACCACTAAGGGGCGTCTAGAAATAGGCGCAGATGCTGATCTTACCCTTCTCGATTCCCAAGGCAATCCCACCATGACGATTGTAGGTGGAGAAATCGTTTATGATGCCTGAGAAGTAGTGTGCCCCCACATCAAGGATTTACACCCCATCGCAATTTCGATGAAGAGTTCTATCAGCGCACATTGAATGCTGGCATAGCCGCCGCCAAAGGCGGCGATTTCACCGAAGCGCGCCTCTTGCTGCGCAAGGCCGCCGAGATGAAACCGACCGATCCCCAACCCTGGCTCTGGCTTTCTGCCACCACCCAAGACCCGAAAGAACAAAAAGAATACCTTGAATACGCACTGGCTGCCGACCCCAACAACGGCGCTGCCCGCCGCGGGCTAGCTATCCATTCAGGAAAATTAGACCGCAATCGCCTGCTTGCCGAGGGCNAGGAAGTGCAAGCTCGCCGTCCCAAAGAGCCCCTCGAAGCGCAAGCCGAGCAGGTCTTTCGTTGCGATAACTGTGGCGGCAGAATGCGTTACGAGATCTCCAATCAATGGTTAATTTGTGAGCATTGCGGCACCGGGCGGCAATTAACGCTTGCTTCTGTGGCGGATGAAGCCGAGCAAGTGTTGGATTTCGTCTTACCCACCACGCACGGACATACCTGGGCAGAAGCTCAACACCGCCTTGCCTGCAATCAATGCGGCGCAGTAACCCTATTGAACTTAGCAGAACGGACGACAACTTGCCCGCATTGTGGATCATCTCAACTCATCGAGTCGGAGGAGAGCGCCGAACTTCTCAAACCCAACGCCATTGCTCCCCCGAAAATTAACTTTCAACAAGTAGGCACATTGGTGCGCCAATGGTTGGGAAAAGGGCTGTTCATTCCCGACGACTTAAGAAATCTGGCAAGGACCTCTACCCTGCGTCCAGTCTATTATCCCTTTTGGACGTTCGACGGTATTTTGAAAATGAACTGGGTTTGTGAGGTGAACAAAGGTTCATCACGCAACCCAGTCTGGGTGGTCGAGCGGGGGGAGGAATTCGAAATCTTCGACGACCAATGGATTCCGGGGATCTCTGCACTGTCAGAGGAAGAGATACAACAGCTCGCTCCACTCGATTTCAAAACCGTCGTCGAGTATGATGCGGCTTTTTTGGCGGATTGGAGTGTCTTGGCTTACAATCATTCTTTAGCCGAAGCCTCTCTCGATGCCCGCGAGCGCATCGCCAAACGATTGCGCCAAAACTTGTACCACAAGGTTCTGCCGGGACAAGAAAAACGCAACCTGCAAGGAGGCGCGCCAGAATGGAGCGGCATGACCTATAAGCTGATCCTATTCCCCTTTTATGTCGGACATTATTCCTATCGCGGCAAGGACTATCATCTCTTCGTCAACGCCCAAAACGGCAAGGTTAGTGGGGCAAAGCCTGTAGATCGGGTGAAACAAGTGGCGCTTTTCCTTTTGGTTACCCTAAGCGGAGTTGTCCTTTTGTTGGCAATTTATTTACTAGGGTTGAGCTTTGGTTGGTTTGGACTCTGACCCCGATGATCGATTAAGATAACGTGAGTTCGGGTTCGAAATTCGGATTGGCCGTTTCGACAAGCGCAGCGAGGAGAAATCTTGCCTTTTCGTCAGAATATAAAGACTTCTCGCTTCGCTCGAAGTGACAGGCCAAGGTGGTAAGTTTATCCCAACCTCAGGTTCTTTTTGAAAACTTCTGCTTGGAATTGTTTCACCTTAGCTAAGATAATCGCTGGTGTAGAATCAGTTGTACCGAAATCGATTAAAATGAGCATATTTTAGCGCATAGGATTTTCTGCGAGTATGAAAACAGAGTATTCTTTTCAATCCATTATCATGACCCTACAGGACTTTTGGGCGAAGGAGGGGTGCCTGATCTGGCAACCCTATTACACTCAAGTCGGCGCCGGCACAATGAACCCTGCCACGGCGCTACGCGTCTTGGGTCCCGAACCTTGGAATGTCGCTTATGTCGAACCATCGATCCGCCCCGACGATGGGCGCTATGGAGAAAATCCCAACCGTTTGCAAATGCACTATCAATTTCAGGTGATCCTGAAACCAGACCCCGGCAACCCACAGGAAATTTACCTGCGCTCGCTGGAAGCTTTGGGAATTGATCCCCGCTCCCACGACATCCGCTTTGTCGAAGATAATTGGGAATCGCCGGCGCTGGGAGCCTGGGGGTTGGGCTGGGAAGTCTGGTTAGACGGGCAGGAAATTACCCAATTTACCTACTTCCAACAATCCGGCGGTCAAGTTTTAGATCCGGTTTCGGTTGAAATCACCTATGGCTTGGAGCGTATTGCCATTGCGCTGCAACGAGTGAGCAGTTTTCGAGAAATCCAGTGGAATCAGGCATTCACAGACGGTGACGTCAACCTCCAAGCTGAGCAAGAACACAGCAAGTATTACTTTGAAATTGCCGATGTCGAGCGTCTGCGCCAGATGTATGACCTGTTCGAAGCCGAAGCCAACGCTTGTTTAGAACAGGGATTGGTGTTGCCGGCACACGATTACGTCTTGAAGTGTTCGCACACCTTCAATGTATTGGACACGCGCGGCGCGATCGGCGTCACCGAACGGCAAGCCTTTTTCGGACGCATGCGCGATCTCTCGCGGCGCGTTGCTGAGGCTTATCT
>JAOAHK010000183.1 GCA_026415275.1 Anaerolineales bacterium | reverse complement strand
CTTCCTTCTTGAAGCCGGCGGAGATCATCGCAAAAATGGCTCTCGGCGTGTGATCCATATCTTGTCCAGAAGGGCAAGAACCACCGCAAGTTCCGCACTGAATGCAATTTAGCAAATGGCAATCACCTGGGGTGTTTTCGATGACCTCTTCTAAAAAAGATTTTTGACGGCTCCCTTCCTGAGTTGGAGAAACGCTTACGGATGACAATGAGCACCTCCTACTATTGTGTTCTGTGATTTTGAGCAAGATTGGGGTCTTGCTGGATATGGGGTTCGTTTTTGATCGATGATCATTCGCAGTAATTGTGGTAACTTTAAGATAAAATTGGACATAAATCGGCTAATTTAGCACTAAGAAGTATAGAAAAGAATAAGCCCATTGCATAGTTACAAATAGCATAAACCTGTTTTGACATACATAATAAAATCAAATTCACTCTCTGAGAGAACTAAGGCTATGGAAAATTCAACAGCCATTGTGATTTTTGGGGTAACTGGGGACTTAACCTCGCGAAAATTGATCCCGGCTCTTTACCATCTTAATCAGAGTCAACGCTTACCTCACCCTTTTTATGTTTTCGGCTTTGCACGGCGGGATTGGAGCGATGAGGTTTTGCGCGAGCAGTTAAAACAATCGATTCGTTCGGTTGAAGAGCACAAAACGAGAGAAGACACTCCAACTTTTTTGGAAAATTGTTTTTATCTGCGATCAGATTTTCAGAATTGGGAGGGATATTCTCGTCTAAAATACGAGCTTGTGGAAAAACAATTAGCCAATGTCTTGTATTATTTCGCTGCTCCACCCGATTCTTATCTGGACATTTTACAAGGGATCAAGATTGCGAAGCTGAATCAAGATTTTGCTGGTTGGGTCCGGGTAGTCATTGAAAAACCCTATGGAAGGGACCTGTCATCTGCATTAGCCCTCGATAAAAAAGTTCATGAAGTTTTTAGCGAGGATCAAATTTTTCGCATTGATCATTACTTGGGAAAAGAGACTGTACAAAACATCCTTGTCTTTCGCTTTGCCAATGGAATTTTTGAACCTCTTTGGAATCGCCGCTATGTCGATCATGTGCAAATCTTGATGGCCGAAACCAATGGTGTGGGAAATCGCGCTGGATACTATGAACAAGCAGGGGTTATTCGAGACATCTTTCAAAATCATCTTTTGCAATTGTTAACCCTAACAGCAATGGAAGCGCCGGTTGCTTTTACTGCAGATGCAGTTAGAGATGAGAAAATCAAAGTGCTCCAGGCTCTGCGACCCTATAAGGGCGAGGAAGCCTTGCATAATACCTTCCGAGGTCAATATGTTTCGGGACTAATTGACGGAAAACGCGTTGTAGGCTATAAAGACGAGAAAGGTGTTGCCCTGGACTCAACAACAGAGACCTTCCTAGCTATGCGTCTTTATATCGACAATTGGCGTTGGGCTGGTGTCCCATTTTATATTCGCTCTGGCAAAAGATTGCCCAAAAGTGTTACCGAAATTGTCATTCAGTATAAACAAGTTCCGCTATCCTTGTTCGGCTGGCGCAATATGGCAGGGGATGCGCCAAATCAGTTGATTTTGTGTATCCAGCCCGATGAAGGAATTACCCTCACATTTGGTGCCAAAGCGCCAGGCCCAATAAATCAAATAGCTCCAGTCGATATGTCTTTTGATTATGTTTCGACATTTGGGACCGAACCACCTGAAGCATACGAACGGTTGCTTTTGGATGTGATGATGGGAGACGCTACCCTGTTCACCCGCGCAGATGAAGTAAAGGCAGCATGGAGATTTACAACAGATATCTTAGAAGCCTGGGAGCAAGCGGGTGTCAAGAATTTACCTGTTTATGAGGCAGGCACGTGGGGACCGAGCGGAGTGGATGACTTTATCCAACGCGATGGTCGAAAGTGGCGAAATCCTTAATCCAAGGACGAATATATCCTCAGGTGAGCAATATTATTATTGTTCGGGGAGGGGCTGCTTACAATTCGGGCAAATGGTTTCGTTAGTCACAACAAAGCCACAGTTTTGGCAAGTATGGGGTTGGACAGCACCGAGGGGTGCACCACAAGCTATACAGTGAGGTTCTCCAGTAGGATTTGCTGTGCGACAATAGGGACATAGAATGCGCCGCAATCGCTCACTTAGTTCAAACGAAGCATCTGCTTTTTTCACAACATCTTCAATCGTATCCCAAATTTTATTTACAAGCTGGATGTTTTCCAAATCCTGAGCAAGATCATCTAGCCTTCCCAACAAAGAAAGAGGGTTTTTCCAAGCTAACAATGCGGTTTTTCCCAAACTAGCAGCGATACCTAACCATTCCTGTTGTCCAATACTGATGGCAACGCCATCTTCAATGACGTCAATTCGGACCCCAATGGCTGTATGTCCCCCCGCTGATGGATTAGGCATAGTGGTAATTTGAACCATTAGGTGGTCATCGGAGCCGAGAATTTGTGTCCGCAACGAACCCCGGTTGAAGGCCATGCTTAATGCTTGGGCTATTTGCCTCGGAGTTATCCGACCATAATAGTATTTCGTTTCCATACTTGGTTAGTCTGACATACGGTTCTTATGGAGAAACACCTTAGGTTGATTATAATTTAGAAACCAAAGCTTACAGTTTAATTTATTCACTTGGATAAGATTAATCATTTCCAAATGGAGTCTTGATAAATTGAAAAAAAACCTCTTTCTGTTCTTAATTGTTGGTTCGATAATGCTCTACTTCGGAGTTTCGGGGTGGCTTTTTCCTACTTATGCCCATGACAGTGCTCAAATTCCGACGGTCGCAATTCCGACAGTAACAAGTTCTCCCAGTGTTGCTACAATCGTCGTAACGATGGATCAAGAGCAAATTAATGTGCGGGCAGGCCCTGATACGGAATATCCAATTGTTGGAGTCTTAATTGCTGGTCAACGTGTGTCAGCATTAGGTAGGACAGTGGGGGGGAATTGGATTAAGATTGTCTATCCCGGAGTTCCTGGAGGCACAGCTTGGGTTTATGCGCCATTAGTTACCGTTGAGGGTTCACTCCCATTGGTAGAACCCCCCCCAACACCGACGCCGAAAACCACTCCAACGGTCAATCCGACACTTGCTGCCCAATACTTAATTGAGATTCCTCCCACACGGCTGCCGACATTCACACCACCGCAACCCATTATCTATCCTACATTTTCCCTACCATCTAGGGAACGACCAGGTTTCCCCATGGGGTTAGCTATTTTAGGTTTGGGGATTATTGGGTTATTTGGGGCATTGATCAGTCTGCTTCGAGGCCGCTAATCTGCTCAGTTACCAACTGCATTCTCCGCAGGTGTTAATGCCAGCCGATTTGCCCACATATTTATACATCGTCACGTTGTTAAATGGCTCTCCGAGGATGCCATCATGAATCGCCCAGGAACGCAGGCGAATACTTTGGGCTGCTTCAGGACGGCGAAAAGGTGTAGAATTATCCAGTTTAGCGAGCAGGTCACCACCGGGGGAAAAACCTTGCTGTATTCTTTCCATGAGCCGGCGACCTTTGGCGTAATTAAATCCGTATCTTTCAAAAATCACAGCATTATGATAGAACAATGGCTCCGCAAAATAGATGTCCTGACCTAAGCTTGCAACGAATTTCTCGAACCCTTGAATTGCAGCACCGAGAAGGCGGAGTCCCCTGCGAATTTGCCCTGGCGCTAGTCCATATTCCATTGCAGCTTCTTCTGCTTCAAGATTGCGACACTTAATTCCAAACACTGTTTTTGTACCATTGGGTAGTCGATCGACGTCAAAGCGGGGTGAATCGGGGTCAAGCAAGGTATAGAGCAGGACATGAATTTGTCCATTCGTAGTATCCGTGATATGCCCGTAAAGAATTGGATCGATAAAATCTGCGCGATGTCGAACTTCCATCTCGGCTGTGCTGGAGCCTGAAGGACACACTAACTTGACTAAATCATTCCCTTGCGCGTCATATAAATTTTCCGACAGATTGAACCGATCAAGGAGCTCTTTAGGGATCAGTCGGGTATAGATAGCTCGTTTTTCTGCATAGGGCAGTTGATTGACGGAAAAAATGTTATATGCCTGAAAGTTCATCGGATTCTTTCTTGTCTTTCTATCTCTCTTTGAGCATCCCTCTTCGCTATGGCTTGACGTTTATCATAAAGTTTTTTCCCTTTGGCAAGAGCGATTTCGACTTTTGCGAGCCCATCTTTGAGATAAACGGATACTGGGATAATCGTCACCCCTTTTTTACGGCTCTCATTCCAGAGTTCTCGAATTTCCCGTTTGTGTAAGAGCAATCTCTTCTTTCTCTTCGGGTCATGTTGAAAGTGACTGGCTCGCTCGTAGGGGGCTATATGGCACTCGACCAACCAGGCTTCGGTCCCATCTGTTTCGACGTATGCCTCGTTGATCGAAATCTGTCCATTGCGCACCGATTTTATCTCACTGCCGCGCAGTTCAATGCCGGCTTCAAAGCGATCGAGCAGGAAATATTCAAAATTGGCTTTGCGGTTTCTTGCGACAACCTTGATGCTCATAAAATTAATTTTAGTAGGCTTTGTGAAAAATTTCGTCAATAAGGGGATTGATTTTATCCCATTGGGGTAATAGTACACTTGCGCCTTGATCGGTCGTATAAGGAGTTGCCATTGTTCTGTCAATGATACGCGAATCGATGTTATCGATACCAACTCTCAGGATCAGGAAACCTAATCGGGGAAGTTGCCAGATGGGAAGATTAGTTTCCACGACACGAGAAGCCGTGATCAGGACTGAAGGGATTTTAATCCATTTAGCCGGCCGAAGGAGATCCAACAGGATTGACTTGATTAGGATTTGCCCCTGCTCCATGCGAAAGAAATCGTCTGATCCTTGGCGGCGGCGAGCGAAGCCAAGCGCCTTTTCTCCTGATAGGATATAGGTTCCTGGTTGATAGCCAGCAGTAGGTTTATCTAATCGTAAGGTTACTCCACCCATAGCGTTGACGATCTCTCTCACACCATCAAAACGGATGCGCACATAATAATCTGGCTCAACCCCAAAATTTTCCTTGATAGTCTGGCTAGTTAAGGTCGGTCCACTCCCGCTTTGCTGGCTTTCGGCAAAGAAGTGAGCTGTATTGATTCGGTTTTCACCGTATCCTGGTATCGGTACCCACAAGTCCCTTGGTATGGAAAGGATTCCAACATAGGGTCTCAAGGTGTTGAAGTGAACAAGTACAATCGTGTCGCTCCGGCCTACAAAACTTTTATGCGGTGCATAGTCAATCCCTAGAAATAATATCGTTGTTTTGATCGGTACAAACCCATATATGGCGAAGAGCGATAGGCAGCAAAGGCTCAGGAAGATCAGTGTGCCGCAGGTGAGCAGACTCGAGGCGCGGCGTTTTGCCGGTCTCAGTTTCGGATTGCTGTGAGATTGAATTGCTGTTTGATATTGTTTGAGTGAAGTTTTGTTCATTTCAATCAGTTATAATCTTCGTTGATAGATATGTTGATTTGCAAACAGTACTTAATCATACAACAAACTTTTACTTTTGAGGGCTAAATAAAAATGATTGCCGAGTTTTTTATACCAACGAAGATCGTTGTAGGGGAAGGATCAATTCAAAAACTTGGAGATATTGTAAGAGGTTTTGGGACAAAGGTGTTGGTTTTCGGTAGTCCTTCAGAGCGCTTCAGAAGCATTTTAGATACACAACTTACTCATCTGGGTACTCCTTATTATTATTTCCCAGTCTCGGGAGAGCCGACAGTTGCGTTGATCAAAGAAGCCGTTGTGTATGGGGCAAAAAATCAGGTTGAAGTGATTGTGGGTATTGGTGGAGGAAGTGTCTTGGAT
>JAOAHK010000182.1 GCA_026415275.1 Anaerolineales bacterium | reverse complement strand
GATGTGTATAAGAGACAGCCCGAAAAGTCCACAGTTCAGATAGATTCAGTGGGATCCAACCACGCGAGGGGCGCAAGACAACCGTCTCGGCGCTGGGTTTTGGGATTAGAGCAGTTGAGTTTGACATTATGACTTTCCCTGAGGGCGATGTTCTTTATACCATTCGATGGTTCGTCGCAATCCCTCTTCAAAAGGCATCTGGGCACGAAAGCCGAAAAAGCGTTCTGCGCGGGAGGTATCGAGGGCGCGGCGCGGCTGCCCGTTGGGCTTGCTGGTATCCCAGACGATTCTGCCCTCAAAACCGGTCAAGCGAGCAATTAGCTCTGCCAAATCTTTGATGCGAATTTCCATCCCCGAACCGAGATTGAACGGCTCAGGACCGTCATAGCGTTCGGCAGCCAGCAGAATGCCCTCGGCAGCATCTTCAACATAGAGAAACTCACGGGTGGGCGATCCGTCTCCCCACAGAACAATCTCTTTCTCGCCCCGCTCTTGGGCTTCGACACATTTGCGGATGATGGCTGGGATGACGTGTGATGTTTCTAAATCAAAGTTATCGCGCGGACCATAGAGATTGACCGGCAGGGATAGATGGCATTGAAACCGTATTGTTCGCGATAGGCTTGTGCCTGTACTAATAACATCTTCTTCGCCAAGCCGTACGGGGCGTTGGTTTCTTCGGGGTAGCCATCCCAGAGATGTTCCTCTTTGAACGGCACAGGGGTGAATTTGGGATAAGCACAAATGGTGCCGATGGCGACAAACTTATCCACACCCCGCTTCCAAGATTCGTGCATTAACTGCACGCCCATCATCAGGTTGATGTAGAAGAAATCCGCCGGACGGGCGCGATTGGCGCCAATGCCCCCTGCCAAAGCAGCCAAGTGAATCACCATTACATTTGAAGGGCGCGATACCGGTTTTGGACCCATGACCTTGTCTAAAAGGCGGGTAATGTCTTGAATCTTAACCAAATCATATTCCTCAATACGGGGCACGACGATCTCGGCCGCGCCACGTTCTCGGAGCTTTTCGACAACAAAAGAGCCTAGAAAACCTGCCCCGCCGGTGACAATCACCCGTTTCTGGCTCCAAAACTCCCGCGAAGGAGGGGAAAAAGAAGGATTTTCTATCATAAATTCATCGTCCTCCAACCTTATTGCACGATGAACTGGGCATTGCGATGGCGCATGTCCAACGGATCACGGAAAACTCCCGCTTGAAGGGCATGTAAGACCTCGCGGATACCATCATCCACCGTATAGCGCGCCCGGAAGCCTAGTTGGCGTTGAATCTTCTCAAAAGAGACGGAGATATCGCGCATATCCCCGCCGAAGGTCATATCTTTGTAAGAAACACGCGTTTCCGGCAACCTTTTTAGGATCAGGGCAACAATTTGGTCTTTGGTGTAGTTGCCTTGATCGGAACCAAGATTATAAACCTGGTCGCGGATGCGCTCCAATGGGCTTTGCAGACCAAGTAGTATACCGCAAATCGCATCTTGCAAATGGACAAAAGAGCGCGAGTAACCGCGCTGATAGATGAGCAGTTCGCGCTTGTGGTACGCCTCGAGGACAAACTGGTTGATAATCAGGTCGAAGCGCATACGTGGGGATAAACCGTAGAGGGTTGCCAAGCGCAAAATAAGCGGGGCGCAGGTTCCTCCTGTGCTGAGCAAGAAGCGCTCAGAGGCGATTTTCGTCTCGGCATAAAGCGATTGCGGGTTTAGTGGGCTCTCTTCTGTGACCGGTTTGCCATCTGGTGCTAAACCATAATTGCTATAGGTGGAAGCGTAAATGAAACGCTCTACCCCCAATTCCTCAGCTTGTTCGTAGACACGTTGGGTGGCTTCGACGTTATATCGCCAAGCCACCTGCCGCCCAACGGCTTGACAAGCCGGGAAGCCAGCTAAGGCGGCCAAATGGATCACTGCAAACGGCTTTTGCCAGTCTTTGCGCATGTTATCTTTGACGGCGCGCGGCTCCCAAACATTGGCTTTGGCAAAATGAAAATTGGGATGGGGCAGATAGGCTAAGAGCGACTCACCACCGTATAACAATTCATCCAAGACGGTAACTTGATAGCCATGGCGCAGCAGCTCGCCACATAAAGCTGAGCCGATATAGCCAGCGCCGCCAGTAACCAAAATGTGCTTAGTTTTCTGCATGAGTTTTCTCATCCATCTGTAAACGCACTTTTGTGCCATCAACCTGCAGAATAGGCAATGCACCGTCCTCGCTGATAGCAATACCCTGCTCTAAGCAGGTCAAACGGCAAATCTCAGCAATATCCCCTTGCCCATCGATGCGCACGCTGCGATAGCCGGCTTGTTTTACCTCTGCCAATAATTCCTGCACTCGCTGGCGGGTGCGGCGATACAGGCGCATGGATTGCTCAATGTAATTGATGGTCAAGCGGGCACGAAAGGCAATCCCCTCCGGGGTAATGATGTAGCGTAATTTTCGCCGTTGAGCGCGTCTAACCTTGACATAGCCTTTCTCGATCAGGCGGCGCAGATGCCAATTGACCGTCCCCACCGCCACGCCGAGCAAATCAGCCAAAGAGGCTTGGGTGACATCGGGGTCATCTTCGATTTTCTCCAGCAGCAGAATTTCCCGCGCCGGATCGGGTTGCACTTCGGGATCCATGGGTTCGTCTTCCAAAATTCAGTTATTGAATTATAACACGGATTTTCAGATCATTAATAAATGTCAATTCGGGGTAAGACTAACGAAACGTCATTTTGAATGAACTGACTTTTTGTAATTTCGACCGCAAGGAGTAATCCTAAAAGATTCCTAGGTCTCTCTGTTTATAATGGAAAACCCTATATCCCAAACAAAGAAACCGATGTGACTTACCACTTATTTGACCCTCTCCCGACCTCAGTTTACTCAAGTGGCAAATCACAATTGGTTACAAAAACAGAAATGATGAAAAACTTCCCACTACTCTCCACCCCCCTTAATCAATCATCTCATCCCTACGGAAGGGCTTGATCGATCCCCCGCAAAGCTCGTCCAATCCGAAGGCATGTCCTAGTAGCAGCCCACTTGATTAAGTGAATTTTGCTTTCCACTCCCTTCACCTCTTGTAAATAGTCGATAAATCCCACCAATCTCCTTGGATCGAGATTCTGTCTTCTTTCTTTCTCTATCCGGCAAAGATATTTATACCAATACACAGGTAAATTACCCAGAAAAGTTGGCTTGCTCCCAAGAGTGCGGAACAGTTTTTCCTCGATAGCCGATGTTCGAACTTGACTCAGTTCATGCAATACTTCATCCGGAATCGGGGCATCGAATCGATCGCGCAAATAGAATAATCCAAGGCGCAACGGGACAACAAAGCGATTTTTCTCTGCTTGTTCAAGCAAGCGATCCCAATTTATTTCTGATTGAGCTTTGGCCAGGATATAAAACGCGTCTGTAATCCAACGAATCGAAGAGGAGCTATCCCACTGACCCCCATGAACGCAGACATGCAGCAGCAGATCGGTGGCGCAAAGAGCGCGAGTCTTAACATCCAAAAAAGCAATCGGTACGGAAGACTCCCAAAAGGCAAGATCGGCATCTTGCTCTAGCAAAAGAGCAAACACATGCCAATGCAAATCGATCGATTGTCCCGCGGGATTTACAAACCCCCAGGCGTGGCGAAGGACTTTGCGCTCTTTGTCCAAGTGTTTCAGGTCGATCTGCATCGGCTTCCACCCTAGCTGAAGCAGAAGATCAAAAGCCTCGTCACCTTTTTCTGTCGGCACCAAGATGTCAAGGTCGCCCATCGGACGGACGCCAAAATCCTGATAATAGCTCAAGATTAGGGGAGCACCTTTGAGGATCAGAGTCTGGATTTGGGCATCCTGAAAAGTTTTGATGAGCTTTGATGCTGTTTGAAACAGAGATTGGTTCTTATACCATGTCAGACGATAAATTCCCTTGAGTTTCCCCATCCAAGTATCTTCAACCCCCAATGCTGCGAGGTTTTTATACACTAACGGCAGTAAACGATGCGAGCCAATGTCCACATCTGCATCTAAGTCTGTTTGCCCTTTCCATTCCCGCCAAGCAGAAATGGCAGTTTCACCGCTGAGAAGAGCAGAACGGAGGAGAAGTTCCTGAGAGGCTGTTGGAAACATTATTGCTCCGAAGGTTGTGAGATTGGATTTAGTTTGTGGGTTATTGGATGCTTTTCTTCAGTCAATCTTCCATCTCGAAGAGAATATACAATATCTGCCTCGGAAGCCAGTACGGAGTCGTGAGTGATGATCAGAATAGCTGGGTAGGCGTTCGACTTATAAATGGATGCCAAGCCATTGGACAGATTGAGGATCAGCATTTGGGCAGTACTTTGGTCGAGATGATTGGTGGGTTCATCTAAGATCAGCAGTTTAGGCTGACGGATCAAAACTCGCGTCAGGGCAATCAGTTGACGTTGCCCTCCCGATAGTTTGATGCCGCGCTCCCCGATCCAGGATTGATACCCATCGGCTAAAGTTGCGATAAATTCATGGGCCAAGGTGAGCCTTGAGACGGCGATAACGTGTTCCAGGTCGGCATCAGGTAATCCATAAACCATGTTCTCCCAAATCGTTCCTTCAAATAACCAGGGGTCTTGCAATAAAACGCCGATCTGTCTACGCAAGTAGCGCATGTCCAGTTCCGTATAAGGCAGATTATCTGCAAAAAGCATCCCCTCCTGCGGTAGGTATAACCNGAGCAATAAGTTAACAATGGTCGTTTTCCCTGCTCCATTTGACCCTGTGATAGCGGTAAGAGATCCCATTTGAAGGTTCAAATGTATCCCATTCAGAATCAAAGACGGGGGCGTATAACCGAATTTCACCCCTTGGAGTGAAAAAGACTCCCTCACATCGTAACGTTTTCGCCCGCAATAGGGTTCGGGAGGTGCAGTGGATATAAAAGAACCAAGTGTTCGCAAAGCATGAAAGCCATCGGTCAAGGCCGGGAGAGACGAAAAAGCATCTTGAATGTATCTCCTTATGGCAACGAGGATCACGTTGTATGCAAGCAAGTTGGATAGCGATAATTTCTGCGTAGAAACTTGTGTCCCTCCAATCCCGAGTAATACACCGATCAGGATCAGTAGCATCGAGTTAAGGAACGCTAAATGAAGGGTCTGTTGACGTGAGTATATGTATGAGGTTTTCTCGAGCGCCCTGATAGACGCGATTTGTCTCTGCTTCTCTTGGTCTTCAGCCGTCTGTAGACGGATAATCAGAAACCTTGAGATAAAAGAGAGTAGGTCGCGACTATAAGATTTGAAAGCGCTGACTCGGGCGGCAATCTGGTGACTCAACGGGCGAAGAATCGCGTAATTCATAAGAAGGAAAAGAGGAACAGAAATGGCTAGAAATATAGAAAGCGTGGGGTTTAGCCAAAAGAGCAAAAAAACAGCTCCACTGCCGATGATCACTGCCGGCAGAATTTGCCCGGTGAGAACCTCATAGAGTTTCTGCAGCCTTTCGGTATCCGTAAGAAGCGTGGCATGGATCGAGCCACTACCCTGTTGAGTGAAAAATGAAACCGATCGCGAACAGAGAAAGTCAAAAAGCTCGATGCGCAAATGAGCTATCGCTTCTAAGGCAACCCGGACGCTTAGAACCCGAGAAAAATAAAAGCCAAGGCTGATCACAATTCCCAAGGCAACCATGCGGAGCGCAGAGAGAAGAACTCCATCCCCCAGAAGCAAGGTGCGATCAAGCTCTTGAAAGATCCAAACAATCAAAGCAATACCCACCATTTGGGCAAATATCAACCCCAAAAGGAGAAAAAGCTTAGAGAGGGACAACCCACTCCACCGCCAAACCTGCTGGACAATAGAAAAACCTTTCATCCGACCA
>JAOAHK010000017.1 GCA_026415275.1 Anaerolineales bacterium | reverse complement strand
GTACACTTCACCGCACTTAGAAGATTATACTGAGCGCATTCAGGTTGACGGAAAGCCGATACCTCATCAAGATTTGGTCGATTTGGTCGACAGAATTCAACCGCACATTGAGGCAGTTGCTCATCTTACGACTTTTGAGATCACCACTGCGCTAGCCTTTCTTTACTTCAAAGAGATGGGTGTGGATGCTGCCGTGATCGAAGTAGGATTGGGAGGCCGTTTGGATGCGACCAATATTGTCATCCCGACTGTATCGGTCATTACTTCGATCTCGTATGACCACACATTTGTTCTGGGAAATACCCTGAGCGAAATTGCAACCGAAAAGTGCGGCATTATTAAACCAGGCGTCCCTGTTGTTAGTGCGCCTCAAGACCCGGAAGCAATGACAGTGATTGAGCAAATCGCTCATCAGCGCAACGCTCCTTTGGCGGTGGTGGGGAAGGACCTTTACGCTAAATCTGTGCAACGGGAGTTGACTCATCAGATTCTTGAAATTACTTTTGGAGAACACTCTGTCGGGACCTCTGAAGAAAACGCAACTCGAACGATGCTGGTTAGTCTGCCACTGTTGGGGGATCACCAGGTGGAAAATGCTGCAGTAGCCTATTTGGCGATCGATCGATTCCGACAAAGCGCTTTACCAATAACCGATATGCAGATCGTGGAAGGATTTTCGCAAACAACTTGGCCAGGGCGTTTTGAAATTCTTTACAAAGAACCTCCTCTCATTCTGGACTGCGCGCACAATCGGGAGTCTTGTCATCAATTGATCTTAACTTTACAAACTCACTTCCCCAACCATAGGCTTGTATTAATTTTCGGTGCATCAGAGGACAAGGATATTGAGGGCATGTTTCAGGAGTTAATACCCTTTGTCGATAGGGCAATTTTCACTAGGTCCTTTCATCCGCGTGCCATATCGCCTTATCTTCTGGTTGAGAAGATAGAGAGATTAGCAATTCCCACCCTGGTCGTTGAGAATGTCAGCGATGCGCTACATCAAGCTCTCCATGTGGCGTCGGAGGGTCAAGTCGTATTGGTCACCGGATCGATTTTTGTTGTAGCAGAAGCTCGTCATGCATGGAAAACAGATCCTCGATTCAATAGTTATTATCAGGAAGAGACTTACTAGGGTAGAATTTGGATTAGAGTAATTGGAGAGTCTTATCTCAATGGAAAAACATTTTGCTGAGTTTTCGACTTTGCACCCTGCATAGGGTTAGTGAAAGGATTGAGTAGATGAAAGAATTTGATTGGTATTCCCGAGATCAAGACGAGGAATTTGGTGAGGCCCTTCATCGGCGAACTGAGGAACTTTATCAAGTGCCGGATAGCATACCCGATGAGCATGGCTTAATCGAATGCCCGGTTATTCCATTGCGCGATTTGGTTGTCTTTCCACACATGATCTCGCCAATTTTTATTGAGAGAGAAAGTTCCCTTGAAGCGATCGAGGAAGCGCAAATTTTGGATCAAACTGTCATTGCCTTGACCCAGCGCGATCCAGAAGTAGATGAACCAACCCCTGAGGATTTATATCCAATTGGGGTGGAAATGGCGGTTGGCCGCTTATTGGATATGCCCGACGGATCGAGTTCAGCTTTGGTGCAAGGGCGACGGCGTGTGCAGGTCGTCGAGTTTACCCAAATCCATCCCTTCATGAAGGCACGCGCTCGGATAATTGATGAAAGTCGTGAAATTGATCGTCAAACTGATGCTACGATGCGCACAGTTTTGGAGTTGTTTAAGAAGTGTGTAGAGCTTAATCGTAGCTTGCCCGAAGAAGCCTATCTTTATGCATTGAATATTGTCGAACCTGGCTGGCTGGCCGATATGGTTGTCACCACCATCGCTCCTTCGGTGAAGGAGCGGTTGGAATTTCTGATGACGATAGATCCGCTCGCGCGGTTGAATAAAGTTGTCAGTTTGTTAGCGCGTGAAGCGGATGTCTTAGAGCTTGAGGATAAAATCCATTCCCGAGCACAGAGTGAAGTCGACCGGAGTCAAAGAGAGTATTACTTACGAGAACAAATGAAGGCGATCCAGACTGAGTTAGGGGAGGGCGATCTATGGACACGGGAGATCGATGAACTGAGAGAGCGCATAGCGAATGCCAACTTGCCGCAAGAGCCATTTGAGAGAGCTTTGAAGGAGGTCGATCGCCTGAGCCAATTACCCCCCATGTCGCCCGAAATTGGTATCTTACGCACCTACATCGACTGGATTTTGGATTTGCCTTGGACAGAACAGACCGAAGACAATCTAGATGTAAAACACGCTGCGGAAATCTTAGAGCGAGACCATTACGGGCTGCCCAAGGCAAAGGAACGAATTTTGGAGTACATCGCAGTTCGAAATCTTAAACCCAAGCGGATGCGCCAGCCGATCTTGTGTTTTGTCGGTCCGCCAGGCACAGGAAAGACGTCTCTCGGCCAATCCATTGCCAATGCGCTTGGGCGAAAATTTGTGCGCCTTTCTCTGGGTGGTGTTCGAGATGAAGCTGAGATTCGCGGTCATCGGCGGACTTATATTGGCGCATTACCCGGACGGATTTTACAAACTATGAAGCGCGCTGGAACGGTTAATCCGCTGTTTATGCTGGATGAGATCGATAAGTTGGGAGCTGACTTTCGGGGTGACCCGGCGGCTGCCTTATTAGAAGTTTTAGACCCCGAACAGAATTTCGCTTTTTCCGATCATTACCTCGAGATACCCTATGACTTGTCCAAAGTGCTGTTTATTACCACCGCAAATTACACAGGAACGATACCCCCAGCTTTATTAGATCGGATGGAAGTGATTGAATTTCCCGGCTATATCGAAGAAGAGAAACTCGAAATTGCCCAACGCTATTTGGTGCCAAGACAATTAGAAGAGAATGGTCTGGAAGAAAGCCAAATCCGTTTCAATCCCAGCGCGCTGGTCAAGATTATCCGCGAATATACCTATGAGGCTGGGGTGCGGAATTTGGAACGTGAGATTGGACGTGTTTGCCGAAAAATTGCTCGTGCAAAAGCCGAGGGAAAGCGCCATCCTAGCTTAGTAACGCCAACATTGGTTGAGAAGTATCTTGGGCCTCCACAATTCTTTAATCTCGAGGCAGAACGAAAGAATGAAGTTGGGGTTGCTACAGCAGTGGCATGGACAGAATATGGTGGAGAAATTATGCCTGTGGAAGTGCTCCTTATGGAAGGGAAAGGAGGTTTGCAAATTACTGGACAGATAGGCAATGTGATGCAAGAATCCGCGCAAGCTGCGCTTTCCTATATAAAATCCCGGGCTGAAGATTTTAATCTGAAGATGAGCCTTTTCGAGAAAGTGGATATCCATATTCATATTCCAGAAGGAGCTGTTCCGAAAGATGGCCCCAGCGCTGGTATCACAATTTGCACTGCTCTGGTCTCGGCTTTTACAGGGAGAGAAGTTTTGAAGGATGTGGGTATGACAGGGGAGATAACCTTGCGGGGTCGCATTCTACCGGTAGGTGGAGTGAGAGAGAAAGTCCTAGCGGCTCATCGGGCAGGTTTGAAAACCGTGATCCTTCCCAAGAAGAATATGAAGGATCTAATCGATGTTCCCAAAAAAGCCAGGGACGAATTGAAAATTGTCCCGGTAGAGGAGATGGACCAAGTCTTACAGATCGCTCTGTCGAATGCACCGCCAAAAAGGAAACACTTGCGTTTGCTCAAAAGGCTTGGTGAGGAGGAGCGAGAGGAGAAAGAAGAAAAAACCTCCCCAACAAGAACCTATACTCGAAGGAGAAATCAACCATCAGCACCCCAGCCTGGAGCATAACTTGTGGTTCTGTATCGCATAAGATGGATAATTTTGATTACATTGCTAGTTGGAGCTTGCCAATGGAAGGGAAACCGAAAAAATCCCTTACCGGAAACCCTTATTGAAGCAAGCCCGACCACTTATTCATCTTTCAACNGCACAGTAACACCTAAATTAACACCAACACTAACACCAACACCGTTGCCGACCTTTGGCTCGACTGTTTCGGTTGTTTTTGTTCCAGATCAACAAACGGTCGGGGTCTTCGAACAGCCAAACGAAGCAGCAAGGGCAATCGCCCAACTAGGAGCGAATCAGACCGATATTCCGACCACTGGAAAATTCCATCAAGAGGGAGAGCGGATGTGGGTGGAGATTCGGCTACTTGAAGGAGAAACAGGTTGGGTAGATGCTCAATATCTAACCACAACTTACTCAGCCGATCAATTTTGTTCCAACTCCCAAGTCAATGGACATAGCTTCAGGATTCTCGAGGCTTTTTATCGAAAAGATGGCAATCAATTAGCTGAAATGGTCAGTCCCATCCACGGATTGCGAATACGCACTCAGTGGTCGAGTCCGGAGGTTTATTTAGGTAGTTTTCAAGATATAAAGAATTTATTCTCCGATTCAACCGTTCATGCTTTTGGGGTCGATCGCATAGCTCAAGCTCCAATTCAGGGTACGTTTATGGAAATTGTATATCCTATGTTGTTGGATACGTTGGAGGGCGGTCAGGAAATTTGTAATACCTTAAACCAAGGGATCGCAGCAGATTGGGAGAGTGGATTTATTCAATGGCCATTTGAATATGCTAACCTTAATTACTTGGCAATATTTCGTCCAGCTCCTCCTGAAGACGACTTAAATTGGCGGATGTGGGCGTTTGGAATCGAATTTCTAAATCAATCTCCCTACCTCACGGTTATGGTTCACTATCATTGGGATTTCTAAGAGTATCAGTAAAATCCAACCTTAGGATTTTACGCTGCTCTTATGGATGTTATTGATTAAGTAATGTTATAATCATTTTATCGGGATAACAATTCAATTGGTTAATTCAGAAAAGGAGTATGTCTATGCAAATTATGAACCTGCCTGGACCGAAAGCCAAGGCGATTATCAAACGAGATCGGGAGGTGATCTCGCCTTCTTATCCGCGTGGATATCCATTTGTAATGGACCATGGCAAAGGGACTGAGGTATGGGATGTTGACGGCAATCGCTTTCTGGATTTTGCAGCCGGGATTGCGGTAGTTGCAACCGGCCATAGCCATCCAAAAGTTGTTCAAGCTATTCAGGAGCAAGCCGAAAAGTTTATTCATATTTCATCAGATTTTTATCATGAAAAGTGGGTTGAGTTGGGTGAAAAGCTCAATGAAATTGCCCCGTTTTTAGACAACGCAGTTTCCTTTATGACGAATTCAGGCACTGAGAGCATCGAAACCGCGATTAAGTTAGCCCGTCATTATACCGGGCGGACAGAGTTTATCGGTTTCCTAGGTGGCTTCCATGGGCGCACAATGGGATCTGTGACCTTTACGGCAAGCAAACCGCTATATCATCGCGATTTTTATCCTCTTATGAGTGGCGTTACCCATGTGCCATTCCCGAATCCGTATCGTCCGATCTTGATTTCTAAAGAGGGCGAAGATTATGGAGTGACCGTAGTGCGGTACATAGAAGAACAAATTTTTGGACAAGTCCTTCCGCCAGAAAATGTTGCTGGTATATTAGTTGAACCTATCCAAGGAGAGGGAGGATATGTGGTTCCACCTCCGGGCTTTTTCCCGGCTTTGCGCGAATTGTGCGATAAATATGGGATATTGCTAATCATCGATGAAGTTCAGAGCGGGGTGGGACGAACCGGAAAATGGTGGGCAATTGAACATTGGGGAGTTGAACCCGATATTGTGTGTGCTGCAAAAGGGATAGCTTCGGGATTGCCCCTCGGGGCAACGATTGCCCGAGAATATATTATGAATTGGCCTAAGGGAGCTCATGGCAACACCTATGGAGGTAATCCACTTGCCTGTGCGGCGGCTTTAGCGACCATTGAACTCATTGAAAATGAGTATCTTCAAAATGCAGCAGAAATGGGGGAGTATTTGCTCAAAATCTTGTCGGATATACAGGATCGTCATCCCTCAATTGGAGACGTGCGCGGCAAAGGACTGATGATAGGAGTTGAATTTGTGGAGGATTTGGAAACCAAAGCTTATGCAGAAAAGTTGCGCGATGCCATCGTTGATAACGCTTTCCGCCGAGGGCTTTTGTTGTTGGGCTGCGGTAAAAGTGCAATACGCATTTCACCTCCTTTGTGTGTCACCCGAGATGAAATTGATGAGGCAATGGAAATCTTTGAAGAAGCCATAACTGTTAGTGAGAGCGAGTCCTTAACCCTTGTTGCCTGATTTTCGCGTTCGTCAACGCGATTACCTTTTAGAAATCAGCCGGGCGATTACCCAGGAACTCAATCTGGATAGTCTCCTGGCTCGTATTTTAACGATTTCTATCGAGATGCTGGCTGGTCAAGCGGGTTTGATCGCCCTTTGGGAGGAGCGGGGTGGCTGGACGGTTGCGGCCTCGATTGGAGTAGCTGCACCATTTTTACGTTATTTAGAATCGCTGCTTGGGCAAATATCTAATCAGGGCGATCCAAGCTTAATGGATCTCTCTGAGATCAATCATGTTGTTCAACAGCTTACCCACACGGCTAGCTTTGGTTTACTAACGGGTGTAGGGTTACCACTTGTAGTGCGCCGCCGTGTGATTGGTCTGATTTTTATTTTCCGCAATTATGCTGGAGTTTTCTCTTCAAATGATCGAGCTTTGTTGGAGAGTTTTGCGGACCAAGCAGCGATTGCAGTCTATAACGCACAACTCTACACCCAGGTCAGTCGAGAAAAGCAACGCCTTGATGCTATCTTAGACTCCGCAGCAGATGGAATTTTAATAATTGCAGCAGACCATCGCATTGAACGCTGTAACCCAGCTTTTGTCCGTATGGCGGGTATTCCCATGGAAGCCATCATTGGACGCAGACACGAAGACATTATCGTTCTTGTCAAGCAAAAAGATGAGATGACCTTGGAAAAAGCTGAGGCAGGCGGTTGGCCACTGACACCCAACGCAACCCTTTATGTTGAGGGGGACTTAAGACGACCGAATGGTACCCTACTGCCTGTTGGAATCACCTATGCGCCTCTCGTTAATCAGGAAGGTTCACTAGTTGGGATTATTGCAACGATCCGGGATATTACCCGCTTTCGGGAAGCTGATGAACTAAAGACAACCTTTATTTCCGTCATAAGCCACGAACTAAAAACGCCTGTAGCTTTGATAAAAGGTTATGTCAGCACCTTGCGACGCGAGGATGCCCAATGGGATCCGTCTATTGTCCAAGATAGCCTCGAAGTTATTGAAGAGGAGGCTGATCGGCTAACCGAATTGATCGAAAATTTGCTTGATGCAACCCGTTTACAAGCCGGTGTTTTGTCGATCAATTTAGCCGATGTTGCGATAGTTCCGTTGATCGAGAGAATTGTCGCCAAGTTTCGCACCCAGACAGCCCAACATAACTTTGTGATCGATTTACCAGCAAATCTTCCCGTAATTATGGCAGATGAGAATCGTATTTCCCAATTAATCTCTAATTTGTTATCCAACGCGATCAAGTATTCTCCAGAGGGGGGAGAGATTCGCATTAGTGGACAAGAGCGTGCAGAACAAATTGTAATCTGCGTATCCGATGAAGGATGTGGAATTTCCCCTGAAGATATTCCTTATGTTTTTGATCGCTTTTACCGTTCCGATACGGCGAAAAGAACAACCAAAGGGGCTGGTTTGGGGTTATATTTAGCGCGCGCTGTTGTGGAAGCTCATGGGGGGCACATTTGGATAGACCCGAAGACTGATAAAGGAACGCGTATTTGCTTCTCACTACCCAAGGATGCAAAACGCAGGAAATAAACTTTGAGAATACTATGGAGTGTTTATGCCAAGAGCTGTTGTAAACTGCCCAAATTGTAAGCGACCAGTACAAGCTGAGATTCAGCAATTGTTTGATCTCAACCAAGACCCGGCTGCGAAACAAAAGTTGCTCTCAGGGGCGTTTAACTTGATCCAATGTCCCCAGTGTGGGTTTCGCGGTTCAGCGGCTATGCCAATTGTCTATCACGATCCGGATAAAGAACTCTTGTTAACTTTTGTTCCTCATGAATTATCGTTACCTCCAAATGAACAGGAGCGGATCATCGGTGGATTAATAAATCAAATTATGCCTCATCTGCCTCAAGAAAAACGCAAGGCCTACCTTTTACAGCCTCAACAGACCCTAACAATGCAAGGCTTAATTGAGCGTGTGCTTGAGGCAGATGGTATTACTAAAGAGATGCTGCAAGCTCAGCAACAGCGATTATCGTTGATCCAGCGATTATTAATGGCTTCTACACCGGATGTTCAAAAAGAAATCATTCACCAAGAAGATCGTTTAATTGATGAACAATTCTTTGCTCTTCTAGAACGACTAGTACAGGTTTCTGCTGCCAGTGGGGATGAGCAATCAGCCCAAAAACTGGTTGACTTGCAGAAAATGGTGATGGATGAATCGACAATTGGGAGAGAATTGAGCCAACAGGTGCAGGAGGTGGAAGCCGCTTTAGCGTCCTTGAAAGAAGCTGGTCAGTCCTTAACTCGAGAGAAGCTTTTGGAAATTGTTATTAATGCTCCCAACGAGGATCGGTTGAGAGCACTGGTCAGCTTTGCTCGCGCTGGAATGGATTATCAATTTTTTCAATTATTAAGTGAGCGTATCGACCGTGCTCGCGGGGATGGCCGCGCTCGCTTGATCAAACTACGAGATAATCTATTGCAATTCACGCAGGAATACGATGAAGATATTGCTCAACGCGTAGATCAAGCACGCCAAAAGCTGGAGCAGGTGCTATCGGAATCAGATATAGAACAAGGGTTGGTCAAATATAGCCCTGTGATCGATGGTATCTTTTTATCTGTCCTGAACGCTGCATTAGAGCAAGCCGAAGCGCAAAAAGATCATTCCAGATTGGAAAAATTAAGAAAAATTGTGGAAATTATTGAAAAAGCCAGTGCGCCTCCAGAAGAAGTGCGTTTACTAGAAAAAATGCTTTCCGCTGAGAATGAAACCGAGCAGCGGAAAATTCTGGAAGAAAACGCCGAGAAAATCACCCCGGAGTTTCTGAATTCGGTAATTAATCTTGTTTATCAGCTTCAAGAGGGGAATAATCAAGAGCTAGGCAATCGGGTATCGGCAATCTACAAAATGATGTTGCGATTTTCAATGGAGAAAAGCTTGAAAGAAACTCAATAGATTGAGTTATTTAGCCGTAAACCGTGCCCACGGATGGTTTGGATATATTCGTGAAGTGGATCAATTTCAGCGAGTCTCTGACGTAAGCGGCGGATCAGTGCGTCCAAAGCTTGGTCGGAGACGAGCACCGCTTCCTTTTCCCCCCAGATAGCTTCGATCAAGGTCGGACGCGGAACGACTTGTCCGCTGTTGTCGTAAAGAATCTCTAGCAGGGTATATTGTGGCAGCGAGAGCGGTGGAACAATCTCCTGCCCGCGTACCCACACCCGTCGACTGCGTTTATCCAAACGTAATGCATAATTTGTTTCAGAGGCTGACCTAGTTAGCTCTTCTAGTGGCAAGGTTGCATCTGAACTGAGATAGTAAAATACTTGGGCGAGGGCGATTTGAATGCTATCTCCATCTTGGAGAAGAGTTGGTTCTGTGATTAAAACTCCGTTGACATGTGTCCCGTTTTTACTTAGCAAATCCTCTAATAAGGTTCCTTGGGGAGTGCGGGAAATCTTCGCATGATGCCTAGAAACCTGGCGTTCAGGGATGACAATGTCACAATGTTCATCTCTTCCAATGAGCAATTCGTCTAAAATAGCCCAACGTTGGCCGTTCAATGAACCACCTTGGGCAACAAGAAACGGCACATTTTCCGAGATTGTCTTCATCGGTCACCTTCTCTAAGTGTATAATAACACAAGGTTGAGAAAGTCAGACCTTTGTTTTGTCAATATTTTATCGTGTTTTGCTTGACAAGGTGAATACGCCGCATTCCCTTGTCAGGGTATATAGGTCGGAAATGCCCTCTTCGTTAAAACCAGGAGAAGTATTAAGAAGTCGCTATAAAATTCGCCGTGTCATCGGTCAGGGGGGTATGGGGAGCATCTATTTGGCAGATGATCTACGCCTTGAAGGACGTCTTTGCGCTGTCAAGGAAGTTGTCCATGATCGTACCTTAACCTCAGATTTATTGCAGGAGGCTCGCGAGCAGTTCTTGCGCGAGGCGACAATTTTGGCACGTCTCGATCATCCTAATCTTCCCAAGGTATCCGATTACTTCTCCATCGGTGGAAGAGATTATTTGGTCATGGATTTTGTGCCTGGCAAAGACCTGCGCATGATTATGCTTGAAGCCCAGAGGAAAGGGATATTTTTATCTGAAAGGGATGTTCTAAATTGGGCAAATCAATTGGCCGATGCCTTAGCATATCTCCACAGTCAGAATCCTCCCATTTTGCATCGCGACATTAAACCCTCAAATTTGAAATATACTCCGGGGGGAATCTTAAAACTGGTTGATTTTGGACTGGTGAAAGTCCTTGTCAGTGATGAAGTAACGGTGACTGTTGTTCAAGGGAAAGGGACAGCGATTTACACCCCCTTGGAGCAATACGGCGTTCAAGATGGGCATACCGATACGCGCAGCGATATCTATGCCTTTGGAGCAACTCTCTATCATCTCCTGACGAATACACCACCGGTAGAGGCCCACGAACGGTTCTTGCGTCCAGATTCCCTGATTCCCCCGCGAATGATCAACCCCAATATCAGTGTACGCACCGAACGAGCAATCTTGTGGGCGATGAGTTTACACCCCGAGGATAGACCACCCGATGTTGAAACTTTTCGCCGCGCGTTGCTTGGAGATGTGGAGACTACCTTATCGCCCAAAGTACGCCTCCCCGCTCCAACCTTTTTTGACCTGATCAGCTCCCCCCTTGAGATGTCCCTCGCTATTCTAGCAGTAGGGATTACTTTGCTGAGCTTGATTCTGACGTTTGTCCGCTAGGTAGAAATCTCTGATGGCTTTTTCGAACACGTGGCAACCAAACAATTGCTAAACCGATACTTGCTCCGAATGTAGTTGTGAGAATAACACCAAGCATACCTGCATGGGTTAGAAGTTGTTGGCTGCCTGGTAATTGTAAGGCTAGATAGGAGTAAGCTGTTAATCCCCCTATCATGGAGGCAAAGCCACTTTGAACTCCTGCGCGTACCTGTCCTAGAATGTAAGCGATTCGAAAACTTCCATAACCGATGACAATTGAAATAATCAGGCTGACAAGCCAGTCGAATACGTCAACGGATCTCGGTGGAGAAGTAGGGGGGACGGGTGTCTCCTGGGGTGACTGGGTTGGCGTCGGGGATGGCTCTGGGGTTGGTGTGACTGGCTCTGTGGGCGTGATAATAGTTATCAGTTGAACCTCTTCTTTGGGTATTTCAATGCGGATAACATCAGACTGTTTGGCTGGAAAACTTTCTGCACGAATTTCCCAGACTCCAGCGCTGGATAGCTTAATCATTGCTTTTGCAATACCACTTTGAGTGGTTACCGGTTGGGGCAAACCAACGATTTCACCAGCAGCGTTAATGATGAAACTGACTGGAGTTCCATCCGGAACAGGATTCCCATTGTGATCCAGAATGATCCCTGTACGAATTGGTAATAAGTCGCCGATCTTGAAGGCTAAAGTAGGGAGTACCTGAGGAGTTTCGCTCGTCGTGGGTATAGTTTCTGTTGCCGCTTCGATATCGATAAACAGTGAGATGTTTTGATCTGGGTCAGGGGAGGTTGCTGTAATTAGGTCATATCCGACGCCGGGGACGGAAACTGGTAAAGCACCGCTGGGGATGATTTCTTTGAACAGGAGGCGAGCCGCTGTTTCAACAAACATCGGGGTTGCGCTGTATAAACCATAATATGCGCTTAGCTTTGAAATGTCGGTTGCATCAAGATAATAAGGCGCTCCAAAAGCAAAGACGACAATCTTTTTTTGTGCAAAAAGGTCAGGGCGCTCGGTTAGAAATCGCTGTAGGGCTTGAGAATGAGGAATATTTTTATCTACATTCAGCATGGCAAAGATAATCCATGTTGCCCCCTTGAGAGAGTTTTCAACCGGTGGAGCGTCAGGATTTTTGTTCAGCATCAGCAATAAGTCTGCAAAAGAGTAAGATACGACATTTGAAGGCCAAATTTGTCCGCTACCTTGCGATCCATAGAGCCGTTTAATTTGGTCGGCTATATCATTCACACCAAGATATGTTTGAGCAGGACACTGGGAGCATTGTTGATAGGTGCGGACATCGGTGAAGATGACCAAACGATCGTTAATCTTTGGAGGATTGGGAAGGTTAATGGATAATTCTTCCGTTTTTGGACTGATCAGTGTGGCCGCATTTCGAGCAATTTCAATCGTAATTTGCTGGTTTTTACCAATTTCATCAAGTGAATTCTTTTCCGAGAGAATAACTCTTGGATCGAATTGTGGATACAGGCGATACTTGAGTGTGAGGATGCGCAGAACTGCTTGATCTACTTTTTGAGCAAATGTGAGGTCGTCATTATATTTTTGGCGGAAAAATTCGATCACACGTTGGATGCTTGTATAGGAGTCCGTGTCACCATCTGAGACAATATTGCCGAGGTGAATTAGGTCATTTCCAGAAAGAAATGCATTGAGAGCAACCAAGCGAGCATCGAACTTCTCGTTGTTGAGTTGATAGAAATTGCGCACAGCGGGGGCAGAGAGGTTTTCACATACCATCAATCCGCCGCTATTGCGCCAATTAGCAATTGGGGTTAAGTTCATTAGAGTCTTGAAGGCTTCGGGGTCTAAACTAATTGGCCGCGTAGCTGTGCGGATGTTTTCCTGAAATCCCTGATAGCGGATGTGTGCAGCCAGTAATCCGTCTGCTTTGGAAAGATTATCTTGTGCATTTCCAGTTACTGTGAAAAAAGGTAACAAATCGAAGTTTTTTAGTTGCTCTAGAGATTTACGGACTGTAGCAACTTCAATTTCTGGTGAACGATCAGCGCCTCCATTGCCGGGGAAATTCTTCGCCACCACAGCGATTTTTCCTTGGCTGCCTTCGTGAACGCCTCGAATATAGGCACTGCCTAAGACACTTACCCAATATGGATCACCACCAAATGATCGAGTGCCTAAATCAATTGAGCCTTCAATTCGGGGTGTTTCTAATACGTCTAGCGCCGGGCTAAAAAGCAGGTTAAAACCTAAAGCTGAGAGTTCTTTGCCAATAACTTCACCAACCTGACGGGAGTACTCGGCATTCCAGGTTGCTCCGATAGACATGGCATCCGGCAGAATTGTCACACCGTTAAAAATCTGGTCATACGGTGGCCCTCCGCCTTCTTGAGAGATCCCGATGAAAAGAGGTATATATATACCGGGTGGTATGGGAGTGGTTGTGGTTAGAGTAGTGGTTGGGTGAAAAGCATTGAAAGATTGTAGAGAATAAATTAAGGATTGGGTTTGCTCCAATATAAGATCGGGAGTGCTGAAATTATCGTTCGATGCTGACAATACAACACCACTCACCTTATATTGGGTGATGAGTGTATAAATTGGATCCGTTACATTGACTGAGGAACCCCTAAAGGAAATCAAAAAAAGCTGCCCGACTTTCTCAGCAGGGGTAAGATTTTGGAGCAGCGAATTTGCTTTTTCCTCAGGAGTGATCGTTTGAGCTGTGGCACTCGCCAGTCCGTTCATTTGCTTGGGAAATAGCGAAGTAAAAAACAATAAAATGAGTAATCCATTCAAGAAAAGTTGCTTCATTTACTTTTCCTGCTGAAGAATATGAAGCAAGAGTTCTCTTCGTTCTGCGCCGCTCATTCGCTCTAGCCGACGGATTCCTAAAGGGTCGATTTTGGAACGCAATAGCTTTAATTCTTCGTAAGAGGGAAGTTTGGTTTCGGTTAAGTCTGGTGCAATTTCCAAAGGAAAACCAGTGTGACGTTGAACATGCTCAACAGTGACCCCCGGGTGTAAGGTGACCAATCGCATCCTTCCATCTTTGAAGTCAAATTGACCTAGATCGGAAACGAGATAAACTGCTCCTCTTCCTCTTTTGCGAGACGGAGAGTGTCCTAGCCCAGAACGGATGTCAATTTTGTCAACGAAAGTGACTTTAGAATGACGCGGTACATAAAGATGGATGTCGCAAATAAAAGCAGTGACATCGGGGATGCCTCCTGTCCCTGGTAACCTCATCCGCAATTTAGGATTTTTCAGATTTAGAAGGTCTCTGCCAATCGCGACGTTATTGAAATTACCATAGCAGTCGACTTGAGCTGGCCGGAAGAATTCCTTCGGTTTGAGGGAGGGTAAGATGTCGGCTGCAGCGCGCACGAATCCAACCGCTGTCAAAGCCTGATCGAGCCACAGACTTTCGATATTTGAAAGGCTCAATGGTGCGGGGTTACGACAGATACTTTGTCCGATGGCAGATGCGAAATAAAGATGAGGAGCGTGGGTGTATCTGGCAAGCAAATACGCTGCGGCAACCAATGGCGTTGCAATGCCCTGAGCGACAATTTCGCCGTCTCGAATCTGCCGAGCCATGCAAACAACCATGATTTCATCTGGGGTTATATCGGTCATGTTTGGTTATCCAGGATAGAACGATGTATTGCTGGGTCTATATTACCACCAGAAATAACTAAGAGAGCTGGTTTATCCACAACTAGACCAGACAGAATTGCAGCGAGGACAACTGCTGCTGAACCTTCAATTACTTGATGGTACGTATGCCAAGCGTAGCGAATGGCTGCCCGAATCGCCTCTTCAGTGACAAGTAACATCGAATCAACAAGATCTTTGACCAACGGGATGGTGACAGAGTTCGGTTCAACTGCTCCAGATAACCCATCGGCAAGGCTGGGGCTTTCAACAACATGCTCTTGGCTTCCAGCGTAATAAATCTGTTCCATATACGGTGAGGCTTCGGATTGTACCCCAATCAATTTGGGCATTGAAGAGGGTTTTGGGGCGAATGCCCGCAACGCAGCGCCTATGCCGCTAATTAATCCTCCACCTCCAACCGGGACAAGCCAAGTTTTTGCTTCGTTTTCTGCTAAATCTTTGAGCGTATCAAGAGCAAGTGTTCCTTGTCCAGCAATGATTTGGACATCGTTATAAGGTGAGATATAGACCTGCTGTGTCTCTCTGGCAAATTGAATAGCAAATCGTTCGGTTTCGGTGTAGCCTCCTTCAACAAACTTTACCTCTGCGCCCAGTTCTTGAATTCGATTTACTTTCACTTTCGGTGCGGAATGCGGGACAAAAATGGTTGCCCTAATTCCAAGTAGCTTACAAGCGTAGGCAACTCCTGCTCCGTGATTGCCTGCAGAGGCGGCTACTAACCCTTGGTTGCGTTCCCAATCAGTTAGGGAAAGAACTTTATTCAGCGCACCGCGCAGCTTAAACGATCCAGTATGTTGTTGGTTTTCCCATTTTAGATAAATTCTTATTTTTGGATCAAAGGATAAGGGCGTGGGTTTGAGATATGATGCGATCCGTTGATAAGCAAACTTAATCCATTCCGGAGGGAGCATGGTCTTCATTGCTTAGGAGGAAGAACGGTTTTTCAACAGAGCTTGGGCAAGTAAGGGGTCGTCGGTAAAAATGCCATCCACGCCCATATTGAATAGTGTTTGCATTGTCGTTGCTTCATTTACGGTGTAAACATTGACTAGATGGCCTTTTTTATGGTGAGTTGTGATAAACTTGGCGTCCACATCTAAGTAATAGGGGTGGATAGCTTGATATCTGAGGAATTCACCAATTCTAGACCTTGCTATCCAGCCTAATTTTCCATCTAATGCCAATAACGCTATTGGGATTTCAGGCAAATATCTCTTGACGATTGATAAAGCGATAGGGTTGAAAGAGGAGAAGAAAACATATTCGTGTAGCTTCCACTTTTTGACAAGG
>JAOAHK010000181.1 GCA_026415275.1 Anaerolineales bacterium | reverse complement strand
AGGTAAGAGACGTTGATTTCAGCATTGGCAAAACCGCCGTTGCCGATCACGCGGGGAATTAGCACCACATTTAGTCGCTTTTCAGGGCGAACAGGGATATGCTCCTGGACAATGCCATATTCGCTATCGACAATCTCGACGATTTCTTCGATGTCTCGGTGGACAGCCGTGTTGGTAATAAAGTGGATTTCACAGCAATCCGTCTTCAGCGTTTGCCATTGGGCGGTTTGTTCTGCTTGGGGCAACGCGGTACGCGGCAACAGGGTTACTGTATGCTGCCATTCCTTATGCAGTTGGGGGATGGAAAAGTTCAAGGTGTACTTGCCAGGTGTTAAGGAACTCGTATCCCAAGCCCATAAGAAAGTTGCTTGCGGACGGCGGTCGAATCCGTAGGGCTGAAAAGTGGTGCTCCCAATCTCACTCCAAGGTTTGGTTAAGGTGATGGTGATCGGTTGGTTGAGATAAGGTTCTGAGGAAGGAGCGATGACCTCGAAACTGACTTGGTCGCCAATATAGAGCGCCTCTTCGGGGTGAAGACGCACTTCACAACAAGGTTTCTCTACAGGCGAACTCGTATTCAGCGGAACAAAACCTGTGGCGGTTCCCTGCTCCTGTTTAGATAAGATGGAATTCGTCTCAAGCAGAGGCAACTGACAAGCCAGAAGGATAAGGGTAAAGAAAAAAGAGATGCAAGCTCGGCGAGACATTGACGCGAATTATACGAGATATTGGGACTATTTTAGTGGATTTTAGAAAAGTTTCAGCTTGTCTAAACCCCCATTTCTAAAACACCTCCCCCTTCAAGGGGGAGGTGTTAGCCAGCAGTTATGTTTCAAAGACTGATTGTGGCAACATGCCTTCTAAAATCATCTCGAGCGCCATGGTGTGACTGCAACGGCCGCGCGATTGAAAAAAGTCACAATCACAACGCCAAACGCCTTTCTCCAAATGAACCGTGTGAGGATTGTTCTCGCCTTCAAACGTGACGGTCAGGGCTTCGAATCGAATACGGTCGCGTTGCTCTGCATACCGCTTTGCCTTTTCGATCTTCCCGATCATCCCATAATCCATATTGTTGCTCCTTTCCTCTGGCAAAAATGCGCAAAAGCACGCGCTATCACGCGTGCTTTTCTTGCTCTAACCACTTGTCCCAAAAATCGTTGGAAAAACCATCATCCGCTTTCAGTATATACGGGAATTAATAGAAAGTCAATCGAAAAAGCAAAAATTTATCAATTCTTAATGCGCAAAATGCTTTTTGGTTTTAATGTTTCCTGCGTTTGCGATCGCCTTCATCTCGCAAGAGTAAACTCAGACCAATAGAGACGATCGAAACCACCAACGAGCCCAAAAAAGCCGACCAGAAATTATCAACGGTAAAACCAACTCCAAATATGTCGCCAATCCTCCCAGAGAGCCAAAACAAAAAGGTGTTGATCAGCAAGGTGAACAACCCCAGCGTAAGGAGAATGAGTGGACAGGTTAAGAGCTTGAGTAGCGGTCCAAAAAAGGCATTGACCACTCCAAATATTAAGGCGAGGATCAAAATTGCCAACCAACCAGTGGTTTGGGGGTGAATGCCCGGTACAATGCGAATGGCTACATAAAGAGCTATTGCATTGATCAAAAGACGTATAACAAATCGAGACATGAAATTACTCCTTCTAAAACAGTACTGGTCGATTTACGCTCGTAAAAGTCTGCGAGCTAAATTGAACGGGTCTGGCAGGCGATGATTTTTCAACCACAAATATTTGAAAGTTAGCAAACTATCCACATCAGTTCGATGACCTATCGAGAGAATCCATGGGTTTTTGCTGTTCTGCTGATACACAGCAATCCCAACCACTCCCTCCGCGTCGATCACCCAATCCATCAGTGGGTCTTCGCTGGGCTGGAGTTCGTTACTCGGTAAAAGCCTACGAGCGCAGCCGATAGTTGGTATGTCCAATAACACTCCCAGATGGCTGGCTAAACCGAACCGGCGTGGGTGTGCTAACCCATGACCACTCACTATGATTACGTCCCCGAGCTGATTTAGTCGCGTCAAAGCCTTCAAAATTGCTGGTGCTTGGTGAAAGGCTAGATAGCCACTGTGATAAGGAAAAGTAGTTTTTTCTCGCTCCGTGATGATCTCGGTAGTGTGTTTGACCACATCAGCCGTAACGGCAGCGACAAGAATGTCGTCTTGGCGATTTCTGGCAGCAATGGCTGTAAGACAAGTGAGCTGCTCAGCGGCGAGAGGAGCGATGCGAACAGCGTGGCGATATTGGTTTTGAATTCGTTCCGCTTCTTCGAGGGTGACATCCCAAGGGTGAGAAAGGTGAAACGTCAGCTTCATAATTTCTTACCTTTGGTCGATGATGGACGTGTCCCACTTCTCCTTCCCTCGCCCTGTGGGAGAGGGAATAGGGGTGAGGGCTTCTGTACTCATCAAGACTCGCCCATAATATCTCACAAGTCAATTTTTAATATCCTGAAAGCGTTCCCGCTTGGCGGGCATAGCGCTCTGAAGCCCGATAAAGGCGATAGCCAATGATGGGCATAAAAATACCAAAAAGAGTGACAATGATGAACTCAATCTCAAACGGCGCAAGTTCAGGAAAGCCAGGTGGAAATCCCATCATCGCCGAGCGGAAAGCATCCACACAATAGGCGGTCGGTAACAGTCTTGAAAAGAAACGCAAGAACGGTGGCAGTGCGGAAAAAGGGAAAAAATTAGCGCATAGAATGAGAAAGATGAATTGCAGGAAGTTTGCGGCGGTTTGCGCGGCTTCTTTGATGCGAATGGTCAACGCTGCAAAGGCGAAGCCAATTCCGAACGTGCCACTCAGGGAGACCAATAGGATGTAGAGCCCTAAGAGGGGATTCTTGATTGGTAGATGACCAATCATTGAACTCATCAGAAGCGCAGCAACAAAACTAGCTAACCCCGTCCATAGCAAAATTGAAATCACTCGAGCGATCAGGTTGAGAAATTTATTGGCCGGGGAGAGGTAGAGTTGTTCTAACGTGCCTTGTATTTGCTCGTGACGGATGTTGTAGCCGATGCTCCAGAGTGTATCGCTCAAGAACATGAAAAGAATAAAGCCATAAACGGTCACTCCTGAGTAGCTGAATTGGGCAGGTGCGGCGGAGCTTGCAGTGGGGTCACGAAAGTCAGAAAACATCAATCCGGCTAGCGTGAAGATGGCTACAATCAGAAAAACTTGCCCAAAAGAAGCAATAAATTCGATCGGATAACGGCTGAGAATCGTCAATTCCTTGCGCGCCATTGCCCAAAAGGTGTGCCAATGGATTGAAAGCCCTTCCTGAACCTTTGCTCTTTTAGAATTGTCCAACACCTTCGTTCCTTCTCACGTTAATTTCGACATGGTTGAAGACCCAATAACCAAAAAGGGGAGCGATGAGCATGAATCCCCAGAGTACTGCCAAGTCCAGATACCATTCTCCTAAAAAGAAACCAATGCCAAGCAAAGCCGAGCGTACTCCATTGGTCATCCATGTTGGGGGGAAGAGCAGAGCAATGATTTTCAGCAGAGGAGGAAAGATCGTGATTGGAAAGAAAATCCCCATCAGAAAGCTAACCCCCCATTGCATGAGATTTACCAATGCGTTTGCCTCTTTGACTTTTAGGATCACAGCGCCGTAGAGGAGGGTCATCCCATAGAGAGGGATAAAACCAACCAAGATGAAAAGCAAGGCTAAGCCTAGTTCTCCCTGTAGGGGATTGAAGCGTAAGATCAGCGCCCCAAGAAAGTAGGCAGTTAGGGCGGCGAAAAGTCCTCGCCCACAGCTATACAGAGCTGTGCCAGCCGCAACCCAGATGCGGTGAACTGGAGCAAGATAAAGCGCTTCTAAAGTGCCTGATTCCTGCTCCCACCGCAACCAATAGGCAAGATGCCAAAACGCAAAAGAGACGATGGTGAACACACTAGAGCCGATGAGCAAGTAGCCGACATAGTTTGCCGTACCCGTGTTCCGTTGAAACATTTCCGCCGCGCTTTCTCCCCCGCCAGCGCGACCGAGCAGAATTGGCATGGCAGCAAAGACAATAGGAATGAAGGTGTCTAAAACTAATTGACCTGGATAGCGGGTGATGGTTAAGAAGCGCATACGAGCACTTGCTAGAACGATTGAGAAAACAGATTGCCAGCTCGGTTGGGTCATGAGCGCACGCGAGTGTCTTCGGCCAGAGTTCGCCCGGTTTTGGCGATGAAAACATCTTCTAAGGTGGGCTCTTCGGGGATAATTTTCTGAATGCGTGCCCCATGTTCGCCGAGGACGCGAATCAGGTCGGGTAAAATCTCATATCCTTCGTCACTGACAACGGTCAATAGCGTAGCGCCATTCTTTGCTGAACGGGTAGTACGCCTCACTTGAGGCAGTCGGCGCACTTTTTCCTCCGCTTGGGCTGAGATGACCCCTTCGATGTGAGTGATTCTTGCAGAGCGGAGGGAAGCTTTGAGCTCATCTGGGGTGCCAAGCGCTAGTAATTCACCGCGATCTATGATAGCTACTCTCTGACAAAGTGCCTCCGCCTCTGCCATGATGTGAGTCGTATAAATGACGGTTTTGCCCTGTTGATTAAGCTGACGGACGATGGCGCGCAATTCGCTGGCGGAAGGGACATCCAGTGTATTCGTAGGTTCATCTAACACTAACAAAGGTGCATCTTGGATAAGAGCTTTGCCAAACGCCAACTTCATTTTCTGCCCGGAAGAGTAAGTCTCCACGGTCCGATCAGCAATGTCTTCCAATTGGATTAACTTCAGGATTTGCGCTGCGCGTTGCTTACGCTTCTTTGGGGGTAAATGGTAAAGAGCCGCAAAATATTCTAGATTCTCGCGGCCGGTTAACTTCCAATATAGACCGCGCTCGCCCATCAGCATGCAACCCACGCTAGAGCGCACCTGATTTTCTTGCTTGACTACATCGTATCCATTGACGAAAACTTTCCCAGCAGTTGGAAGTAGCAAGGTGGTCAAGATCTTTATCAAAGTTGTTTTGCCTGCTCCATTCGGGCCGAGCAGTCCAAATATCTCTCCCTCTTTGACCTCGAAGGATACATCGTTCAAGGCGTGCACTTCGATCTTTTGCGAGCGAAAAAGCCCTTTGCGTTGGCGAACCGTGTATACTTTAACGAGATGTTCGATAATTACAGGTTGTGACATAGCATGGTTATTTATACTACGGTTTGCATGATAGAGAGTTTCAAGATTATCCACAGATGGCACAAATCCCTTAGACAGATTGCTCCCCAGGCGGGATGGATGACATAGATCGATCATCCATGCAGCGAGTAGAGAGGATTTTTTCAGAGGTACTGCGGGTGAGTTGTAGGTCTTCGCTGTTTTTCCGTTGGTTAGGAGTTGGGGGAGTTCAACTGCGTTGGGGAGAGGAAGTTTTGTTGATTGACCCTTTTCTCACTCGTCCTTCACTCAGAAAGGTCCTTTTTGAGCCCCTTGTGCCAAATGGAGAGCTGTTACAGCGAGAGGTTCCTCATGCCGATGCGATTTTGATCACTCATGCGCACTATGATCACCGGATGGATACTGTTGAGATCATCCGCCAGACAAAGGCTGTGGCTTATGGTTCTGGTAATGTCATCAAACTACTGCGAGCACAGGGGATCGCCGGAGAGAATTTGGTCTTTATACAGGAAGGCCAACGTCTTGAAGTGGGCCCATTTGAAATCGATGTCATAAAGGGGAAGCACATCCCCATTCCATTTTTCTCTCCAACCCAATTACCCCAGACAATTGCTGCTCCACGGCGTGTATGGCGCTATCAAATGGATGAGTGTTTTAGTTTTTTCATCCGAAATCCACGGCCTTCGATTTTGATCTGGCATAGTACTGAAG
>JAOAHK010000180.1 GCA_026415275.1 Anaerolineales bacterium | reverse complement strand
GGCCGGCCACCATCGGCGGCTGGCTAGCTGTGCCGTTGGCAGCTTTTGGTGGCGCTTTGTTGACCGTCTTCATCGTTTACCGTTTAGCCAAGGTCAATCAGTCGTTACCGACAACCACCTTGATTTTAGCCGGCGTCGCGGTTAGTTCTTTTGCTACCGCTTTGACATCGTTTATCATGCTGCGTTCCCGCGATGAACTCCATCGAGCATTGTCTTGGCTATTAGGCGGCTCAACGATGAACGGTTGGACGCCAGTTTGGGCAGCTTTTCCTTATATCTTGATTGGCTTTTTGGTCTTATGGTCGCTTTCCCACGCATTGAACGTTTTGCAATTTGGCGAGGAACAAGCGCATCAATTGGGCATCCCCGTGGAACGCGCCAAACTGCTCTTAATCCTCGCTGCTTCTCTGACCACCGCTGCAGCCGTTTCTTTCTCTGGGTTGATTGGGTTTATCGGGTTGATTGTTCCCCACACGATGCGCTTGTTATGGGGTGCTGACTATCGGCGATTGCTGCCGCTTTCGGCGATCGGGGGCGGTTGTGCCTTGTTGGTTGCTGACCTATTCGCCCGGGTCGCTTTGGCGCCGCAGGTTTTACCTGTGGGAGTGGTTACAGCTTTGGCTGGCGCGCCGTTTTTTCTCTGGCTCTTGCGTCGCGCCAAGAGCGAGTTAGTTTGGTGAGAGGAATATTCAGAATGAAGAAGATTGGTTCTACGCTTCGTTTACATTCAATTCGTGTTGCCTACAACGGCAAAGTTATTCTCAATGATGTCAGCTTGCAGGTACAGCCTGGAGAAATTTTGGCTTTGGTCGGACCGAATGGCGCAGGCAAAACCACCCTGATTCGCACGGCTAGCGGCATCCTGAAACCATTGCAGGGCACAGTTCTGGTTAATGACTGGAACATCAGCGATCTCTCCCCGGCTGAACGAGCGCAGTTCATGGCCGTTGTCCCCCAAGCGCGCCAATTGCCACCCACCTTTACGGTTTATCAAACGGTGATGCTAGGGCGCACTCCATATTTGGGTTGGCTAGGGTTTCCCAAAAAGGAAGATGAAGCGATTGTCCAGCAGGTCTTAGCGCGCACCCAACTCGAGTCACTTGCCCATCGTCGCATCGGAGAGCTCTCTGGTGGGGAGCAACAACGTGTTTTATTAGCCCGCGCTCTCGCTCAAAACACACCCATCCTCTTGCTAGATGAACCCACCGCTCATTTAGACCTGCACCATCAGGCTTTAATCCTCAAGTTAGTACAACAGACGGTGCAAGAATGTGGTTTGGCGGTGTTGTTGGCAATCCATGATTTGAATTTGGTCTCTTTGTATGCAAACCGAGTTGCCCTGCTGGTGGAAGGGCGATTACAGCGCGAAGGATATCCTTCTCAGGTCTTAACCAAAAGCGAAATCGAACGCGCCTACGGGGTAGAAGTAGAATTGCTCGAACATCCCCGCTTAGCGGCGCCTTTTATCATTCCTCATTCTACTAATGGTTCTTCGGAAAGGATTGCTTATGTCGCCTAAAGGACGTCGCGGCTTGGTATTGGTTTTCACGGGTAACGGCAAAGGCAAAACTACCGCAGCTCTGGGGACGTTGTTTCGGGCATGGGGAAGGGATTTTCGCGCCTGTGTCATCCAATTCCTCAAAGCTGAAACCGGTTCGTGGGGCGAAGTAAAAGCTGCCCAACGTTTGGGCATCGAATGGCACAAGACCGGGGATGGATTTACCTGGACTTCGAAAGACATCGACGAAACCAAAGCCAAAGCGCTGCATGGTTGGGAATTGGCAAAGCAAAAGATCGCCAGCGGCGAATATGATTTGATCATCCTTGATGAATTTACCTATCCACTTGCCTTTGGTTGGCTGGACACTGTCGAAGTGATTGAATGGCTGCGCGCTCATAAACCGGCTGAGATGCACTTGATTATCACCGGGCGGGATGCGCCGCCGTTGCTGATCGAATATGCCGATCTGGTGACCGAAATGAGGGAGGTGAAGCACCCTTTTGCTATCGGCGTCAAAGCGCAGGTGGGGATTGAGTATTGAAGCCCTCACCCCTTCGACAAGCTCAGGGCACCGCCCCAGTCCCGACAATCCCGATCGGATCGCCGACGTCCTCGCCTGCCTATTTCTTCGGAGTCGCAGGCGTCCTCGCCTGCGAACGTTGGCGGACGGGGACGTCCGCCCTCCCACAGGCCGCAATCGCCGGCGTCCTCGCCTGCCTTATTTCGGAGTCGCAGGCGTCCTCGCCTGTGAACGTTGGCGGACGGGGACGTCCGCTTTCCGACACCCAGAAACCCAACCCCTCCCCCAAAGATGAGGGGAATTACGAAGAAGGAGTAGCAATATGGAACTCAACGAATTAATCCAAACCATTCAACCGCTCGATGAGAAGGCGATGGCGCAGGCACAAGCGCGACAGAATCGGCTGACCAAGCCGCCGGGCAGCCTCGGCCGCCTAGAAGCTCTTTCAATCCAAGTAGCCGGGATTACAGGGCAAATGCCGCCGCAGGTGGGCAAAAAGGTGGTTTTTGTTATGGCGGGTGATCATGGGGTGACCGAAGAAGGGGTAAGTGCCTACCCCAGTGAAGTGACGGCGCAAATGGTGTTGAACTTTTTGCGCGGCGGCGCAGCGATCAATGTATTGGCAAGGCATGTTGGGGCAAAAGTTGTCGTCGTGGATATCGGTGTCAAAGGAACACTAGACGCTCAGCCCAATTTGGTGTCGGCAAAAATCGCTCCGGGCACGCAAAATATGGCAAAAGGGCCGGCAATGAGCCCGGAACAAGCTTTGCAAGCTATTCTAACCGGTTACAAACTCGCCTCAGCCGAAATCGAAGGCGGAGCGCAAATGCTCGCCACGGGCGATATGGGCATAGGGAACACCACTCCTTCGGCAGCCATTGCTGCGGCGATCACCGGGAAAGCGCCTTCCCTCTGTGTCGGTCGCGGGACAGGAGTGGACGAAAGCGGGCTACTGCGCAAGATCTCCGCTGTTGAAAGGGCGTTAGCGGTCAACCAACCCAACTCCGAAGACGGTTTGGATGTTTTGGCAAAAGTGGGTGGCTTTGAGATCGGCGGCTTGGTGGGGGTGATTTTAGCCGGCGCAGCCCACCGGCGCCCCGTGGTGGTGGATGGCTTTATTTCCACCGCAGCGGCGATGATCGCGGTGCGTTTGGCGCCGCTTGTGCGACCTTATCTCATTGCAGCGCATCGCTCGAAGGAGCAAGGACATACGATCATGCTGGAATGGTTAGGCTTAGAACCCGTCTTCGACTTAGAGATGCGCCTTGGTGAAGGGACAGGTGCCGTCCTAGCCATGTCGGTAGTGGAAGCTGCCTGTAAGATATTAGCTGAAATGGCTACGTTTGACGAAGCGGGCGTCTCGGAAAAAATCTAATCTATCAAGAAATGGATGAAAACCCATCTCCGAGCCAACCTGTATCCAATAAATTCCAGCAAATTTGGTATGGTTTCTGGGCGGCTTTGCAATTCTTAACTATTCTGCCTCCTCTCGTGAAGCGCCCGTTCACGACCGCAGAGATGGGCGCTTCCTTAGCTTTTTATCCCTTGGTGGGCTTGCTTTTGGGGGGGATTTTGGTTGCTTTTCGCCAATTGACCTTGTGGCTGTTGCCTACAACGGTAAGCGCAGCATTTACATTAGCCTTGTGGGTTGTCCTGACTGGGGCGTTGCACCTCGATGGCTTTTTAGATACCTGCGATGGACTGCTCGGCGGTTGGACACCCGAAAAGCGTTTGGAAATTTTGCGCGATGAACATCACGGGGCGTATGCTCTGGCGGGTGGGGTTTTGCTGTTGCTCGCCAAATATAGCTTGCTTGCCACGGCGGGGTTTCCAGCTTTGGCATTGTTTCTCGCCCCAGCCTTTGGGCGGTGGGGAATGGCGCTTGCCGTGCTTGCCTTCCCCTACCAACGTCCTCAAGGGGTGGGTCGAGCGATCAAAGATGGGGCGACCTGGCGGGAAGGGGTGGTGGCTACTCTCTGGGTGTTGATTGCCGCCAGCTTGAGCTTCTCCTTTCAAAGTTGGGTAGCGCTGGTGGTGGTCATGGTGGTGGTGTGGGGTGGGGCGCAGTTGACCTTGCGCCTCATCCCCGGCCTCACGGGCGATATCTATGGCGCCCTCAATGAACTGTCTGAATTGGCTGTGTTATTGACTTTTGTCGCATGAAAGACCGTTTGATCCAACCTTTCCCTGCGCTTCAGATCACGATCAATGCTCAATGGGTCAAACTGGTGACCTCATCTCCTTGGTATGCACTTTCTTCAGCGCTGTTGGGCTGCGGATTTACCGAGTTTTGTTCCTTGTTTATCTATCATGTGCATAAGAATTACGATCACCCTGAACCGTGGCGGCATCTGCAGGAATTGGCGGTTACCGAGCGTATGCCCTCGCCAGCAATCGGATTGCTGACCGCAGCTTCTTTAGAACGAACGCAGGTGATCAGCCTTGGTGAGGGAGCGCTTCAGGTGTGCGCCTTGGTCACCGCTGGGGTGAGCAACGCCACCAGCGCAGGACTGACGCCGCCGACCGTTTTTGTGGGAGCAAACACCATCAATATCGTTCTCTTGGTAAATCGTGCCTTGAGCCCTGCGGCGATGGTCAACGCGGTGATTACGGTCACCGAAGCCAAAACAGATACACTGAACCGGTTGGGGATCAAAACGCCACAAGGCGAGATTGCTAGCGGCACATCCACCGATACCGTTGTGATTGCGCACAATGGCGAAGGAGAGCCGTTTCCCTATGCTGGTCCGGCAACCGCTGTAGGTTGGCTGATGGCAAAAGCGGTTCGCCTTGCTTTATCTCAGGCTTTGAGATGAAATGGAATAGGTTGCTTCTCCCATGGCTGGCGTTGCTATTGGATGAAGGCTTGGGCGATCCCCCCAACCGCTGGCATCCTGTGGCTTGGCTCGGCTCGCTGATTGCCAAAGTAGAGGGATGGGTGCGGCGTGGCGAACCGAGAAGGGATTTCTGGTCAGGGTTGGGCGTTTGGTTAGGCTGTGTCATCCTGGTTGGCAGTGTGCTAAAGGCGCTTGTCACTCTTCTGCGCAAACTGCCTCAACCGTTGGCAATTCTTGGGGAAGCCTTCTTGCTCAAGCTGACCATCTCACAGCGTGGTCTGCGCCAAGCCGCCCTGGATGTTGAACAAGCACTGCAAGCGGGAGATTTGCCTAAAGCCCGCCGGCAGTTAGGTTGGCACTTGGTCAGCCGCAACACTCAAGATTTAGACGAAAGCCAAGTTGCGGGGGCAACCATCGAGTCTGTCGCAGAAAACACATCCGATGGTATCCTCGCTCCATTGATTTATTACATCATAGGGGGGTTGCCGCTGGCTTGGGTTTATCGCTTTGCCAACACGCTCGACTCGATGTGGGGCTATCGCAACGAACGCTATGAATGGCTGGGAAAAGCTGCCGCCCGAATGGACGATCTGCTGAATTGGCTGCCTGCCCGCTTTAGTGCAGGGATGTTGGTATTGGCGTCCTCATTTCAAGGCGAAAACAGCCACCAAGCTCTTGCTGTCATCCAGCGTGATGCGCGCACTACTGCCAGCCCCAACGCTGGCTATCCGATGAGTGCCATGGCGGGTGCGCTAGGCGTCGAGTTGGAAAAGGTGGGGCACTACCGTTTGGGGCACGGTCTACCACCACCAAAGGCAGAAGATATTCGCCGCGCTGTGCGTTTGATGCAGACGTCAGTCTTGCTCGGCGCGGGGATGCTCTCGGTGGTCTCATTCCTGTTTCTAAGAGGGCATCGTCGTACATAAGTAGACAATGCATAAGCTTAACTCCTGTCTCTTATACACATCT
>JAOAHK010000179.1 GCA_026415275.1 Anaerolineales bacterium | reverse complement strand
CAGTAACGCCCATGCTTTACAAGAAGCCGAGACAACCATTCGTGCTTTGTTCGATCAAGTGGTGATCGATGATGAACTCAGGGATGAGATACTGGAGCATTACCACCGCCTGGGCAGGGAGGTTGCTGTCGCTGTGCGCTCCAGCGCCACGGCTGAGGATATGGGCTGCGCCAGCTTTACCGGACAGCAAAGCACCTACTTGAACGTGCGCGGCGATCGAGCTCTACTGGAAAACGTAATCAAGTGCTGGTCTTCGCTGTTCACCTCGCAGGCAATCTATTATCGCTTTTGCAATGGCTTCGACGACGATTTGGTCTCGATGGCAGTAGTGGTACAAAAAATGGTCAACGCCGAGAAGGCTGGGGTGATCTTCACTGTCGACCCAATATTGAGAAATCCATATCAGATGATCATCGAAGGAGTCTATGGCTTGGGAGAAGGGATTGTCTCCGGCACGATCACGCCTGATCACTATAAGATCGACCGTGAAACCTGCGAAGTGCGTTATCAGCACATTGCTCCGAAATCGATCCGCATCGTCAACGACGGCTTGAACGGCGTGATCGAAGAAGAAGTGCCCTCTGCGCTGAGAGAGCAGCCAGTGCTCAACGAAGCCGAACTGCGAGCGTTGGTTGAGATGGGCAATCTGGTCGAAAAGCACTTCGGTTGCCCGCAAGATATCGAGTGGGGCGAAGAAAGCGGTGTTTTCTATTTGCTGCAAGGCCGCCCGATTACCACCTTAGGATAACCCTTTTCTAACGAGGAGACAATGACTTTACTATCTCGCCAATTTACCTCCAAACAAGCACAACTGCGTTTCGATGTCGAAAGCGCAACGGACGAAAACCCGTTGGATGCAATGGACATGACCTTCTTGAATTATCGTTTGGCAAATGTGCAAGTCGCCGATCGGGTGACCCTCGCCAAACCCGATATCCTCTGGCGGCCACTAGTCGCCGTGAAGGATATTCGCTATACTGGGGGAATTTTGCAGTTGGATGGCGAGTGGTATGCCGGCGAAATCCAGAAAATATTGGTCAGTATGTTGGCGTTTCGCTTAGAAGAATGCGGCTTGCATCCCTTCCACGCCTCGGCGGTGCGCTATCGCGGCAAAACGATTATGTTCATGGGTGGCGAGTCCAATCATGGCAAGACCATGTCGCAACTCGAAGGCTGTCGCCGCGGCGGTTTGAACATTTCCACTGAGACCTTGGTCATCGACGAAAACGGCTGGGTAGCCATGGGTTCAACCAATGTCTATTTGGCAAAACGTGCCAAAGGCACCGAACGCTCCGACCTCGCCGACCAAGACGAAGGAGTGAAAAAACTCTTTGGCAAAGCGCCCGAAGTGCAGCATTACCTCGAACCCTCCAATGTTGATATTGTAATTCTGCCTTCCATCGATGGTAACTATGCCACCTCGGTCAAGGAACTAGAGCAGTTCGAAAAGGAATATCAGGGCTTTCATTCTATGATGAATTACTTTGGGCTGAACCAATTGCTCTCGCCGGGCTTAGTGATGCCCATCGTTGATACCGAAGAAAAGCGACGCAAACGGGCAGACTTTGGTCACCGTTTTGCTCAACCTCGACCTTACTTTATGATCCGCGCTGCTAACCCGCAACTTTTATTTGATGAAGTGGAAAAACTGCTCTAAACCTGTGAAACTGGAGTAGAATTATCAAGCAAACTTGGCAAATAGGATTTAGATTTTATATATCATTTTGGGATCAGGTGCTTTGCCGCAGAGGTTGCCGAGTTCGCAAATTGGCTGACGTTTTTCCCTCGAACTCAGCGTCCCCTGCTGTAAGCGAACATAGTTCTCACCTATCCTGAACGAATTAAGCACTAGGGAGTAATCGGTTGGCGCATCATGAGTTTGAAGGCTCGAACGGAATCAATAAAACCGTCCTGAGCGATCAGGTGAAGCAGTATATCCTGGATGCCATCGAACGCGGCGAACTGCAACCCGGCGAACGGTTGGTGGAGAGCCAGCTTGCCCGTCAATTGCGCATCAGTCAAGCGCCGGTGCGCGAGGCGATCCGTGATCTGGTCAGTTCTGGTTTCCTGGAGCGCGAACCGCACAAAGGGGCAATGGTGCGCTTGCTAACGGATAAAGACATGCAGGAAATCTACAGCGTGCGGGCGGTGTTGGACGCTCTCGCCGCAGAACAAGCCGCCCCACACGTGACCGAAGAGGATTTGCAAGAATTGCGTGGCACCGTGGAGAAAATGTTGCAAATGGCAAAAATTGGCGATTACCTCGCCGCTGCCCGCTATGATTGGCAGTTTCACATTCAGATCGTAGCCATTGCCGGCAACACTTTGCTGAGGCGCATTTATGACAACCTACAGTTGGGGCAATATATTCTGGTCACTATGCGGCGTTCGTCCATCAGCCTTGAACAGCTTGCCGCCCGCCATCAAGCGGTGATCGATGCCTTAGCCACGCGCGATCCCGAAATCGCCAAGCGCGCCGTGAAACAACACATTGTGGAATTGCAGGGGGAAGGGATGGTTGAAAGATAAGCGTTCACAATCTCAAGTCCCGATAAGACTCAACCGCAAGGGACGTAGCAGGCGCAAAGTTTTCCCTACCCATTGATCGGTGCTTTCTGCATCTTCCGCGGGAAAACGATATTTGTAGTGGGGTAACACATCTTTTGCTCTTACCTGACTTATACCGAAGGTGGGTGAAAGGTTTTTCCCTTCACCCCTCTGTCAAAGAAAAGAAATTTACCGATTCGGTGAATTTTTAATAAATATTCCATTGAATCAACAAAAAATCCTTGACAATTTTCGTGGTTTTATATATTATATACCAAATTTACCTTATTTATCCAATGCACTAATTTTACGTCCGGTGAAGAAGAATCTTGACTCAATCGACATTGCCATTCTTCGCCATCTTCAAGAAGATGGCCGCAAATCCTTTGCCCAGATCGCAGTTGAACTCAACATCTCCCCCTCCTCTGTCCAACAACGTGCCAATCGCTTGATCAAAGATGGTGCGATTGTGATTAAGGGTATCGTTCACCCGGCAGACATTGAAGACGTGGTGATGGCAATGATTGCCATCAAAGCCGATGGCACAAAGCTACACGCCGTTGCCCAGGCGGTGAGCCGACTCCCCGAAGTGCGTTGGGTGGTCATCTGTGCTGGTCAGTATGACATTTTGCTCGAACTCGTTTGCGAGAACAACGAACATCTGTTGTATATTTTGTCCAACAAGATTTCGGTTATCGAGGGCGTACGGGAGACGATCACCTTTCCCTATCTCGAAGTCACCAAACGCACGTATGAGTGGGTGTTACCTGACCTCGCCACAGAGTAAAGTTTATACCGGCAGGGCATAACCGCAGGCGCAGGGTGCGCCTCGTTTTTCAATAGACCACTATCGTTATAAAGAAAGGAGTAAACAGAGATGAGCACACCTTCCCCCCTTCCCAAATTGGCAGAGCCCAAACAAACCGAAATGCCCGAGGCAAGGCATTACAAATTGCTCATTGATGGTCAATGGGTAGATGGCAGCAGTGGTGAGGAGATTGCGGTGCACAGCCCAGTGACAGGAGAAATTCTGGGATACTACCCAAAAGCCACCCAAGCGGATATCGATCGCGCGGTCAAAGCTGCCCAACGTGCCTTCGAAAAGTGGCGTTTGACCCCACCCTTTGAACGTGCTGCCCTTGTCCATCGCATGGCAGAGGCGATTGATCGCAACCTCGAAAAATTGGCGCGTCTAGAATCGCTGGAAAACGGCAAGCCCTACCAAAGCGAAGCGATCCCCTGCGTGCAAGAGACGGCTGAGAACTTCCGAATTGCCGCTGAAGACATCAAACGCCTCGAAAGCCCGATTATTCCCTCGCGCGATGGACATAAGCGCATCCTGACCTTCTACCGCCCCTACGGCGTGTGGACGGTGATTACGCCGTGGAATTTCCCAACCTTGATTCCTTCGGAGACTTTAGCGCCAGGTTTAGCCGCCGGCAACGTAATCATCTTCAAGCCTTCGGAATACACCCCGCTCAGCGGATTAGCCCTGGTGGAAGCGATGATGGACGCCGATCTCCCACCGGGCATCATCCAATGCATTCCAGGCGATGGCCCAACCGTTGGCGATTGGCTGGTCACCCACGACGGGGTAGATGCGATCGCCTTCACTGGTTCCGACCGCACGGGAAGGATTATAGCTTCCCGCGCAGGTCTGAAGCACACCCTGATGGAAATGGGCGGCAACGGACCGACCATCATCCTAGACGATGCCGACTTAGAAAAGGCAGCCGAATTGACTGCCTTTGGCTGTTTCTACGAAGCTGGACAGGTGTGCTGTGCCACCGAGCGCATTCTGGTTCACAAGAAAATTCACAAAGACTTTGTTGACCTGATCACCGAACAGGCGAAAAACATCGTTTTGGGCGACCCCTTTGACGAAAAAGTGACAATGGGCCCGCTGTGCAACGAAATGACTGCCTTGAAAATGGAACGCCACATCAAAGACGCAGTGGAGAAAGGCGCCCGTGTGATCTTTGGCGGCAAACGCGCCAGTGGTTTTCCAACCAACTTGTATTTCGAACCAACTGTGGTGGATGATGTTCCCGAGCGCGCGGTGATGCACTATGAAGAGTCTTTTGGTCCATTAGCTGCCATCACTGCCGCCGAAAATGACGATGAACTCATTCGCCTAGCACACATCGACCGCTACGGTTTGCAAATGGGCTTGTTCACTTCAAGCTTGCAACGCGCCTTTTACTTTATGGAGCACCTGCGCACAGGCAACTTGGTGATTAACGACAACACCGATTATTGGGAGCCACACGTGCCCTTTGGTGGTGCTGGCGGAACCGTGAGCGGTCACGGGCGCATTGGCGGTAAATACACCATGTTGGATATGGTCTATCTCAACACGGTGGTGATCGATTTTATGAACGTCAAAAAATAAATTTGCTTCCCTGTCGGACAACTTGGTTGAGTTGTCCGACAGGATATTCACCCACGGCTCAGAGGAAGGTAGAGATGAACACCCAAAAGTTATTGGTATCTGTTGTGTTACTCATGTCCCTTGTATTGGTGGCTTGTGGTGGTGCCCCCTCGCAGCCATCGCAGCCAACTCCGGGAACACCTGCAGAGACGCAGGGCGCACCGATCGAAACCCAAGCGCCCGCTAAAGGCAAGATCGTGATCTCGAACTGGGATGCCTACATGCCCAGCGATCTGCTCGAAAAATTCACCGCCGAGACCGGCATTCAGGTCGAGCTGGCTCTCCATGCTACCAATGAGGAGATTGTAGGCAAGCTAGTGGCTTCTAAGGGCAAAGGCTTTGATGTGGTCTTTATGACTGGTCAATTTGCCGATGCCATGGCGAAAATGGGCTTGCTCAGTGAAATTGACTACGCCAAACTGCCAAACTCGGTCAACCTCTTTGAAGAAGTCAAGCGCATCCCCTTTACAAAGTATGCTGTGCCTTACACATGGGGAACTACCGGATTGTGTTATCGCTCCGATTTAGTCAATTACGAACCAGATAGCTGGTACGACCTGCTCAAGCCCAAACCCGAACTAGCCGGCAAGATCACCATGCTGTCCACCGATCGCTGGCTGTTGCTGCCAGCTCAGAAAGCACTTGGCTTTTCAGCAAACACAACCAATGAAAACGAAATGCAGCAGGTCAAAGAACTCCTGATCGAAGCCAAAAAGACCCTGCTCGCCTATGATGACACGACCTTTTACTCTAAGCTAGTCTCTGGGGAAGCGTTGTTGGTCGAAGCGTGGGACGGCTGGTGCAACTATGGCATTGCTGAAAACGCCGATATTCGCTTTGTTATTCCTAAAGAAGGCAGCGACCTGTGGGTGGATACCATGGTCATCCCTGAACCTTCAGAGAACAAGGAAGCAGCTTATGCCTTCATC
>JAOAHK010000178.1 GCA_026415275.1 Anaerolineales bacterium | reverse complement strand
TTTCTGGCATCAGTCGAAATTCTGGCGGATGGGCAAGAACAACATCCAAACCGAAGCGTGGCATTTGAATCACCAAAGATTGTGGGACGGACATCGGCTTTTGATAAGAAGCCGCATATGCCCAAGAGACCACCATTTTCTTACGCCGTAAATCGCGACCTTTCTTTTCGATGATAGTCATTAAGTCGGCTAAGATTTGGAAGGGGTGATAGATATCGCATTGCATATTCAACACGGGCACGCGAGAATACTTGGCGACATCGTTCAAGTATTGATTACCGACCCCCCAATCGACATGGCGGATGGCAATGCCATCGAAATAGCGACCAAAGATTTCGCCAATCTCTTTCGGGGTATCCCCGTGCGCAATTTGGGTTGTCTTGCTCTCGATGAACGCCGCATGACCTCCCAATTGTGCCATGCCAGCCTCGAAGGATCCGCGCGTGCGTGTGCTGGAGAAGAAGAACAGCATTGCCAGGACCTTATCACGCAGGTAGGGATGGGGTTCGCCCAAAGCCCGCTTGCGCTTTAAGTCAAAGGCAACATCGAGAACGGTTTCAACTTCTTCTTTGCTGAAATCCAAGTCACCAATTAAGTCTCGTCCGTAAAAATGGGTTTGCATGTTCGACCTCCATAACTTTTTTCGTCATTACTCATTTGCTTAAGGTTACTTGTTATTGGTTGTTGGTTTTGGTCGTAAGTCACCGATTGCTCGTCGCTGCGTTCCAAACTTCGAAATGAGCCTTTCAGATTTCCCGATAATGAATATCTCCATTAACTCGATGGACGGCAAACTCGGCTGGAATGGCGTAGGTCGAAATTAATTTCGACCTACGTCTTCAGATTATTCCATTGCACCTAAAACCAATGCCAACAAGGCCATACGCATGACCACGCCATTAAAGGCTTCTTGCCAGTAGCGCGACCAGCGGGTGATGTCCACGTCGGTCGGGATCTCATCCATACGCGGTAAGGAGTGGAGCAGGATGGCATCTGGCTTGGCTTTGGTCTCGAGCAGTTGGCGGGTGATCTTGTAATTCGCAGGTGTCAAGCTGATCTCACCTGTGCGTTCATCGCGGGATTTAGTGTAATCTGGCTGGACAACTGGTTCGACCAAGATAACATCCGCAGTGCCAATTGCCTGCTCAACATGCTCAGCCTCTTTGAAATCCAAACTGTATTGGCGCAATTCGGCATTGAACTCCTCGGTGAGCGACATTTCCGGTGGAGCGACAAAGGTAATCGGGCAGTCAAATTGAGTCAAGGCATATGCCAAGGAGTGCATGGTGCGCATGCGCATATCGCCAACAGCTAACCAGCGTAGACCGTCAATGCGCCCTTTTTCGCGCAAGACAGTGTACAAGTCGGTGAGGATCTGGGTTGGGTGTTCTCCCCAACCATCACCGCCGTTGATCACCGGGATCGAAGCCCATTTCGCCGCTTCGTGTGGCGCGCCTTGTTGGAAATGGCGCATGACGGTCACATCGCCGTAAAATTCCAACATTTTGACGGTATCTTTGATCGATTCCTGATAGAAATCACCGGCGCGAGTCATTTTAGGATCGGCAAAACCGACCACATGTCCACCCAAGCGGTGCATCGCAGCTTCATGTGCTAAACGTGTGCGGGTCGAAGGTTGATAAAAAGCTGCGACAAGAGTTTTCTCTTTGAGCAGATCTGAATTGCGGCGGCTGCGCGCTATTGGTTCCATTTTTTCAGCCACATCAAAGATATGGAAGAACTCGTTTCGCTCAAAATCTTTTAGCGACAGAATGTCGCGACCCATAAAACTACGCATACTACACTCTCCTTTACTTATTTATGAGATTTAGATTGGGGTTAAGAACTTGCCCGACCCTGCGCACAACATGAAAGCGAAAATAGCCGGGCAAGAAATAACTGAAGGAATAATCGATCACCTGACCACTAACGGTATAGAGCCAAGCTTTAAACATTAACAAACCATCGCCGCGCTGAATGCCAAAGATTTTCGCCAGTTCACGATTGGCTTGTACTACACTAATTTCACAACGCGAGGATTGCAAGGGAGGTGAGCCACGCTTGATCAACAAGTCTAAAACTGAACCTTGAAAGTCCCGCATTTCTTCGTCCCCCACCAAACCTTCAGGCAAAATATCGATCAAGTAGGCAACAGCTTTTTGGTTGGTCAGGATCGAGCGGCGAATATCGATCACCCCAAAATTTTCCTCAATTCCAAGAGCTGCGGCTTCTTCGGCGGAAGCTGTGCGTCTAAGAATTGAGACATCCCCCATAGAGACAGGCAATCCAATGCGCGAGGCAAGGGTATCGATGCTTTCCAGAACTTCTAAACCACTTTCGATCACGGCGGGTGGTTGCATAACATAAGTGCCTGCTCGCGGGCGGCGATGAATAATCCCTTGCGTCTCAAACGTACGCATTGCCTCGCGCAAACTTGCGCGCGACACCCCTAATTCGCGCGCCAAATCAGGTTCCGCCGGTAATCGCTGCCCTGGTTGGGTGTTGGCGATGATCGCAGCCAGTCGCTCTTGTAATCCTTGTGTGGCGTCTGTCATTCCAGCCTCATCGAAATTTAGCCATATAGCAGACGTTTTGCTGATTCATTGTGGCGTCGAACCAAGTCATTCTCCTCTATGTTGACCAATCTACCGTGCTTGACCACAAACCGACCACCAACTACGGTGTAATCAACTCTCACAGGAGCACAAAACAGAATCGCAGCCACAGGGTCATGCAGGGCGCCTGCGTAATCCAATCGATTTAGATTAATGGCAACAAAGTCGGCACATTTACCTATTTCTAGAGAACCGATGTCTTTTCGGCCTAAGACTGTTGCGCCGCCACGTGTGGCAATTTCTAAAGCTTGACGAGCTGTCATCAGCGGAGGAGCATCTTCGTGCGAGAGGGACGCACCTTCTAAACCAGCTTTCAAACGGGCAACCAACATCGCCTGACGGGCTTCTTCTAACAAGTTCGATCCGTCATTGCTTGCCGAACCATCAACACCTAGCCCAACTTTCACCCCTTGCGTCAGCATCTTCACAATTGGTGCTATACCCGAAGCAAGGCGCATGTTAGAGGTCGGGCAATGAGCGACACCACATCCTGTGTTGCGATAGACTTCAATCTCAGCATCGTTGACATGCACCGAATGAGCAAACCATACATCTTCGCCCAACCAATCCACTTTCTCCATATATACTACTGGGCGACAACCAAATTTTTGCAGGCAGAACTGCTCTTCATCCTGCGTTTCGGCGAGGTGTGTGTGCAAGCGCACACCATATTGCCGCGCTAGAGCTGCTGATTGCCGCATCAGATCGCCAGTTACGCTAAAGGGCGAGCAAGGCGCCAATACTACTTGTATCATGGAGCCTAGTCTTGGGTCATGATATTGTTCGATCAATCGTTGTGAGTCACGCAAGATCGCAGCTTCTTCTTCCACTACACTATCAGGGGGTAAACCACCTTTGCTCTCACCCAAACTCATCGATCCCCGCGAGGCATGTAAGCGCATCCCAACTTCAGCCGCAGCTTCAATTTCGTCATCCAACCGTGAGCCATTCGGAAAGAGATACAAATGGTCAGAAGCGGTTGTGCAACCCGATAGAGCGAGTTCACTCAACGCAGTTTGGGTAGAGATGCGCACATCTTCAGCCGTCATACGCGCCCAGATTGGGTAAAGCGTTTTCAGCCATTGAAATAGGTTAGCATTCTGCGCCTGTGGGACAACTCGGGTCAGGGTCTGGTAAAAATGATGATGCGTATTGATCAGCCCCGGAAAGACGATGTGATCGGTAAGGTCAAGAACGTCATCGGCTTCTGTAGGGATTTGGCTCGTCTCCCCGATTTGCTCGATAAAGCCATTGCGGATAAACATGGCGCCATTTTTGATTTCACGACGTTGGTCATCCATGGTGACCAATACAGCACAATTACGGACAAGTAACGTGGTCATTTTCCCTTACTCCATTTGTCAGACAATTCCATTATAGCATGGTTTATCAAAAACGTCAATTGTCTGACAAATTAAAAAATTCACCGCAGGTGGAATCCAACCTGCGGTGACCCAAATTTATTTTTCGTGTCCTATGGATTTTGAATCTGCGCTGCACGCAAAGTGTTCTTCATCAGCATCGCAATGGTCATCGGACCAACACCGCCTGGCACGGGTGTAATCCAACCAGCAACTTCCTTTGCCTCTTCAAAGTTGACATCTCCGACCAAGCGATACCCTTTAGGAGCAGTTGGGTCTTCCTTGCTGTTGATGCCTACGTCGATCACGGCTGCACCGGGTTTAATCCAACTGCCGCGCACCATTTCAGCTTTTCCGATGGCTGCAATAAGGATATCGGCTTGGCGAACCACATCTGGGAGATCACGGGTACGAGAGTGACAGACTGTGGTTGTGGCATTCTTCCCGATCAGCAACAATGCCGCCGGCATTCCAACGATGTTCGAACGGCCTAAAACGACCGCATTTGCCCCTTCAATTTGAACTCCAGCTTGCTCCAATAAGTAAATACATCCATATGGAGTGCATGGGACAAACAGAGGTTCGCGACCTTTCTGCGCTAGACGGCCAATATTAATCGGGTGAAAGCCATCCACATCTTTTTCGAGAGCAATTGTCTGTAAAACCCGTTCCTCATTAAGATGAGAAGGCAACGGCAATTGAACCAAAATGCCATTCACCTTGGGATCATCACTCAGACGCTTAACCAGATCCTCAACCTCTTGTTGGGAAGCATCGGCTGGGAGGTGATGACCATATGATTCGATCCCCAGTTCGGCGCAGGCTTTTTGTTTGGAACGCACGTAGGTCGCTGAGTCCACTCGGTCGCCCACCAATACCGTTGCCAATCCTGGCCGTGGTTTACCCGCCTCCACCATTTTCTTGACTTCTTCAGCTACTTCCTCCCTCACTTTCTGGGCAATCACTTTTCCATCAATAATTTTTGCTGTCATCTCACTCTCCTTCATGGGTATTTTCTTAGTGACTGGTCAAAAAACAAATGCTCTCAATGATCTTACCAACCAATTCAAAACCAACACCTACCCCTAGGTTATGTAGAAATTATGCCCAAAAAAATCTTTCTTGCCAATGGATAAATGTCATTCAATATTGATAAAACATTCCTACTATTTTATAATGACCTCAAAAGCGAATATGGAGAGTCACCAATGTCCGAACCTGAGAAATCAACCCCTCCCGACAATCGTAATGCATCATTGCCATCGTCTCAGAAGCCTTTAGAACGGGATGAACCTCCTGACTTCAAGAAAAGCAGCTCTACACTTGTGTCGTCTCAAGAGCGAGATGAATCTCGCCCTACAGACTTCATCCGCGAGATCATTCGCAGAGATAACGAGACAGGTCGCTTCGGGGGTCGGGTTCACACTCGCTTTCCACCCGAACCCAACGGGTATCTGCACATTGGCCATGCCAAATCAATCGTTCTAAATTTTGGCATTGCAGAGGAATTCGGTGGGCTATGCAATCTGCGCTTTGATGACACCAATCCCGAGAAAGAAGATATCGAATATATCGAGTCAATCAAGGAGGATGTGCGCTGGCTGGGCTATGATTGGGGTGACCGTTTGTTTCACGCCTCTGATTATTTTGAACAACTTTATGAATACGCAATCGAATTAATCAAGAAAGGGAAGGCTTATGTCGATGACCTTACCGCGGAAGAACTGCGCCAAACGCGTGGGACGCTGACCGAACCCGGCATCGAAAGTCCATACAGAAACCGCTCTGTAGAAGAGAATTTGGATTTATTTCAACGTATGCGGGCCGGCGAATTCCCCGAAGGTTCGCGCACCTTGCGCGCCAAGATTGACATGAAATCGCCCAACCTGAATATGCGCGATCCAGTCACTGTCTCTTATACACATCTCCGAGCCCACGAGACCAG
>JAOAHK010000177.1 GCA_026415275.1 Anaerolineales bacterium | reverse complement strand
CAAAAGCACATTTTGCCTCTCCAACGAAAGACGATACCCCATAAAAGCTGCTGTGGATGACGGGACTATACTGGAATTGAGAGGCACATAAACCGCGGAGGTTACCCGAATGGCTCACCCTCAATATGCGCACGTTGATGAAGAAGGCAGACTGATTTTACCCTCAGAGATTGTCAGCACTTGGAACCTTTCACCGGGCGAATCCTTGCGCTTAGACCCCAATGGGAATAGCTGGATTCTTCATCCACCGATCAGCAGCCTAAGACGAATTTACATTGAGGTCACCAACCAATGCAATCTGAACTGCCGCACCTGCATGCGAAATGTTTGGGATGTACAACCGGGTTGGTTAGTCTGGGAAACTTTTGAGCAGATCCTTGAACAGGCTGCACAATGGCAACCCTTGCCGGAACTCTTTTTTGGTGGCTACGGCGAACCGCTTTCCCATCCCCGCTTTCTCAAGATGGTCGAGCAAGCCAAAGAGAAAGGATTTACCGTCTCTTTGATCACCAACGGTGTGAACATCAGCGCCGAAGTTGTACAGCGGTTGGTGGAACTCCGTCTCGATCGGTTATGGGTTTCCTTGGACGGCGCCTCTGCAGAGTGCTACCAAGATGTTCGTTTGGGCAATGCCCTGCCGCAGATTCTCGAAAACCTGAAACGCCTTAGAGCTTTTCAATTTCAAACCTTTGGCTTCACCCCATGGCTGATGACCCCCAAATTAGGCATTGCTTTCGTTGCCATGTCGCGCAATATTCACAGCTTACCCGATGTCATCCGCTTGGGTTTGCAGCTTGGCGCGACCGAATTTTCGATCAGCAACGTATTAGCCCACGACGAGAGCTTACAAGCAGAGAGCCTTTATCACCGTTCCCTTGATCAAATGACCGGCAGTGGATTCGGCGAAGCCCGTCCGTTGGTCCGTGTTCCGTTGATGGATATCGAGTCAACCACTGCATCGGTGATGAGTCAGGTATTAGGAAGCACTCACCGCTTAGAGTTCATGGGAGCAAACCTTGGACAGAATGTCAGCCAATGTCCTTTCATCGAGAGAGGCAGCCTTTCCATTCGCTGGGATGGTAAAGTCAGCCCCTGTTTGCCTTTGCTCTACACCCACACTTACTATTTAGGAAAACGGCTACGCACCTCCAGAGAATATTTTGTCGGCGATATCCACCACCAAAGCCTGCAGGAAATTTGGACGGGAGAAGAATACTACACGCTGCGGAAACGGCTGTTAGATTTTGACTTTCCTCCTTGCACCTCGTGTAACTCCTGTGAAATGGCTGATGAAAATCAGGAAGATTGCTATGGAAATCCCCCTCCCACCTGTGGTGGCTGCCTCTGGGCACAAGGGCTGATTCGCTGTCCGTAAGAGAATAAGGGGATGTCATTCCCCAATGGACATGGCTTGCGAAATTCATCTCTACTGGATGGGTAAAACTGAACCCCACAAAACTTTATCTGCCGATTGTCTTGAAAGCGTTCAGCCGATAAAGAGCGTTGCAAAGAAAGTCCCTTCAGCTTCCGAAGCCGCATGGCTTGGGAAGCTTTTTGTTTGACGATCCCTACCTAAAAGGATATAATCGGATTGTTTTTATCTGTTTTTTTTGAAAAGGTTTGGCCTCAAATGCTGGCAACCTATTTTATCGTTTCCATGCAATCAACGGATATGCTCTCCGAGCTATGGGTTGGCTGGTTCGTCCTTTGTTTCGTACTCCTTGCCATCCTCTCTGGACTCGCTGCCGTGCTCAGCAACCGCGCTTTTGTCCTTTCTTCAAAGTGGATGAATATCCTCTTCCCCGTCATGTGTGTCATTGGTCTCGTAATAGCAGCCTACATCGCTTTTGTACAACTCTTCCAAGTGCAAGCGATTTGCGGACCGCTGGAAGGCTGCAACACCGTGTTGCAAAGTCGTTACGCCAAGTTATTGGGTTTTGTCCCCAACAGCGTGCTCGGCTTTCTTAGCTATCTTGCCGTGTTCTTTTTATGGATTTGGCATTTACGGCGTCGGGATTGGTTATCCCGTCAATCCCCCCTGCTGATTCTCGCGATTACTCTGTTAGGCAGCTTGCTTTCCGTTTATCTTACCGTCTTACAAGTATTCACGCTCAAAGCGTTGTGTATGTGGTGCCTGAGTTCGGCGGTGATCATTACGCTCCTATTCTTGCTCAGCATCTCCCATTATCAATCCCAACAAGTGTCTCTGTAGACTCAAGACAGCCCATAAAGTCATGCGCTAAAAGCCAGGGGTGGCAGAGAAGGCGGGAAGATATTGACAGATAAATCAGACAGTCTCAGACTTCACCTCTCCCAAAGCATCTTGAAATATAAAGACAACCGCACAGAGAAACTTAAGCAATTGGGCTTCTAGAAACTCTGGTGGAATTTGATCACCATATAGAATAAATACCCCCGAACCTGATTATTTAGAATTTTCGCTCAATTCAATGATTATTGCATTATAAAAAGCTTACAAAAATGTTATTACTTAAGTCCTTGTTTTTACCCATCAAGGATGGTAACATCCATAATAAGCCATGTTTAAACAGGGGGTTCAATCCCCCAAAATAAGGGTATTGCGATGAAATCCTCTCGATTTATATACACTCCCATGTTTCTCCTGCTTCTCTGTGGGTTGATTTTGGGTTTATCTCTAGCCAAACCGGATGATGTTTCACACGCAGAGTGGATAGGTGTGACTTCATCGCCCAATGTCGAGCAATGCTCTCTCATCCAAGAAAAAGGAGAAATCTCCTTCATTGTACAAAAGAATGGTAGCTGGCAAGGCTTGCAAGTAACTAAGCAAGCCACCCCGCTCAAAAAGCAGGAGATAGAATTCAATGGCAATTCGCTAGCTGAATTGGGCAAGTTTCTAAATGAAAGCCCATGTAGGATCAGCCATTTCTCGGGAACCATGGTTTTAGAGCTGCGTGGTCATGTGCGAGCGGGCGAAACATTTGATTTGACCTTACCTAGCCAATCAGGGACCGGCTATCTGTGGGAAGTCGAAGATTTGGATCAAAATGGAGTGATCCTCATTGGACAACCCCAAATGCGCCAAGTCTCTCCGCACATTGGCGGAATAGCAGCCCAGATCATCCCGTTTCGTGCTTTGCTTTCCAACGAAGTCACTCTGCGCTTGCGTTATCACCGCCCTTGGGAGGTGGATAACCCTGTAGATTTCACCTTTCTCATCCAAGGGGATCAAATCTCCCTTGCTGAACTTGCTCAACATATCAGTTATTCGATTCCGAATACGATATTAGAAAACCCAAATATAGGACAAGCTACTTCTGTCCAAGGCACGCCCACCCCAGAGCAAATAATCGTTATGCAGGATTTGCCTGCCGCGTTTAATTGGTGTGCGTTAGGTAAGTGTACCCCCGTGCGCGATCAGCGAAACTGTGGCAGTTGCTGGGCATTTGCGACAACTGGTGTTCTTGAATCAAAGCTGCTGATCGCAGAAAAAGGTTCCCAAGACCTCTCGGAGCAATACTTGCTTTCTTGTAATACCAATGGATGGGATTGCCAAGGAGGGTGGTTTGCGCATGACTATCACATTTGGAAAACTCCTCCAAGCGAAACTGAAGCTGGAGCCGTTTTGGAAAGCGCCTTCCCCTATCAAGCGACCATGGTCCCGTGTAATGGTCCATACGCTCATCCCTATCGTGCACTTTCTTGGTCTTATGTCAATCGTTATGTCGAGATTCCTTCCGTAGCCGAAATCAAACAGGCGATCTACACCTACGGGCCGGTTGCAGCAGCGGTTTGCGCCGGACCAGCGTTTAGCTCCTACCGCTCAGGGATTTTTTCTACCGATGAAAAGTCTTCCTGTGGCAGTAATATGGTTGATCATGGCGTTGTCTTGGTTGGCTGGGATGATGCGCAAGGGGTATGGATTTTGAGAAACTCTTGGGGACCCTACTGGGGTGAGGGCGGATATATGCGCATTAAGTATGGCATCTCCAATGTTGGCTTCGGCGCCAATTACTTGGTGTACAACACTTCTCCCAGCCCAACCACACCAGCGCCGACTACTCCACCGTCCACAACCCCTCCATCGACCTGTCTCTTATACACATCT
>JAOAHK010000176.1 GCA_026415275.1 Anaerolineales bacterium | reverse complement strand
AGATGTGTATAAGAGACAGGCTCTTGCTCCTGCCAGGCTCAAAGCTTTTTCTCCCCATCATCTTACGACTCACGAACAATATTTCTCTGCTTCCAAATGGGAATTTTGAGCAAGGAAGAGTCATCTGGCAAGAGTCTTCGCAAAAAGGCTATGCGATCCTCTACAACATCTCTCAAACCTCTAATGCAGCTCCACCGCACAGTGGCAACTGGGCAGCTTGGCTCGGGGGTGCTCTGGGTGAAATTTCTTCTATTCAACAATCCGTGACGATCCCTCCTGAAAAGCCAATCTTGAGTTATTGGCATTGGATTGCCTCAGAAGATAGTTGCGGCTACGACTTTGGAGGTGTATTGGTGAACAATTCGGTTATCGATATGTACGCTCTTTGCGATGATCAGGATACTCATGGATGGACTCTTCATGCCGTAGATCTGAGCGCTTATAAGGGGCAAACAGTCTTCCTCGAAATTCGGGCTGAAACGGATGACCTTTACAACAGCAATCTTTTTATCGATGATGTTGGATTTCAAACAAGCCTTGCTGCTCAATTCGAGGTAGGTACTCAAAAATCCCAACGAATCAATCCAACAAAAGCTGACTGGAATATCCAATCCTTAACCATGGTGACCCCAGTACCTCCTATTAGACTATTTTCCCCATCCTATTTTGTTCCGAGAATGAGACAATAGAACACAAAAACGCGCCTTTGTCTTTACTTCTTGAAATATAAATCCGATCGCTTCTCGGAAACCGCCTTAAGGAGAAGAGCAAGATGAACCTTATCGGGATAGCGATCCATGCTTCACTTTCTGATCAAAAAATCCCCCTATTTATTCCCACTTATTCTCTCCAAAATGTGTTATATTCAAGCAAAGAGAAAGGCAATGCCATGGATATCTTTACTTCTCCAAAATCGTTACAAGAGGCGCTTCAAGGGCAACAGTATATTGCCAGCGATGAGATTGCCACGGTACTTTTCTTGAGCCATTCGTTAGGCAAACCGGTTCTGGTCGAAGGTCCAGCCGGTGTGGGGAAAACCGAATTAGCCAAAGCTTTGGCTGCCGCCAGTGGTTATCCTCTGATCCGTTTACAATGTTATGAGGGCTTGGATGAGACTAAAGCCCTTTACGAGTGGGAATATGCCAAGCAAATGCTTTACACACAATTATTGCGTGACAAACTTCAAGACCTATTAGCAAAAACCGAGTCCTTACGTGAGGCTGCTGACCGGATCGCTGAAGAGGAAGATGTATTCTTTTCGATGCGTTTCCTGCTTGCCCGCCCTTTGCTCAAGTCAATTATTTCAGAGTCACCCACCGTTCTGCTCATTGACGAAATTGACCGTGCCGATGCCGAATTTGAAGCCTTTTTGCTCGAAATCCTCAGCGATTTTCAGGTGAGCATTCCTGAAATTGGCACAATCAAAGCCCTCCATCAGCCGCTGGTTCTTCTTACCAGCAACAACACTCGTGAACTCAGCGAAGCACTAAAGCGGCGTTGTCTGTATCTATTTATCGATTACCCCACCTTAGAACAAGAATTATCGGTCGTGCGCTTGAAAGCGCCGGCACTATCCCAAAAACTTGCTCGTCAGGCAGTGGAACTCGTCCAAAGGCTGCGGCGTATGGACTTGAGAAAGTCACCTTCGATTAGCGAAACTCTCGATTGGGCGAAAGCCTTGGTTGCCCTAAACGCACGTGCTTTGGATGAACACACGCTGCAGACCACATTAAGTGTCTTATTAAAACATGAAGCCGACCTTGAACGCGTGCGGCGGATGATCACGA
>JAOAHK010000175.1 GCA_026415275.1 Anaerolineales bacterium | reverse complement strand
TAAGAGACAGATCTCGGACAGGCCGCACCATCTACCCCAATCCAACAATGAATCAGGGGGAATAGATCTCGCCCTACGCCCCACACATTAAGAACCACTAACAACATTAACCCTACCCAGAGAGATATTCAGGATAAAATAACATTTGAGTTAAGAATGGCAAACAATCACTGGTCAGATAAGTGGATCGTGATCAGCGGGGGATCGAGCGGCATTGGCTTAGCCTTAGCCAAGCGACTAGCCAGGGCTGGTGCTCATCTCTGGTTGGCAGCGCGCAGAGAGGATCAGTTAAAAGCCGCGCTCGACGAGGTCATTTTGTCTGCCCAATCTTCCTCGCAACAGTTTGGCTACACTTCTGCCGATCTTGCCGATGCTGATCAGGCAAGGAAAACCGCCGAAGAGGTATTGGCACAAGCCGGCAGGGTGGATGACTTGATCAACTCGGTTGGGGCAGCGCATCCTGGTTACGTTCAAGATTTGCCGTTGGACATCTTTCAGTGGATGATGTCCGCTAACTATTTTGCTCCGCTCTATCTAACCAAAGCCTTGCTTCCCGTCATGATCGCCCAGCGCAGCGGTCACATTATCAACATTGCCTCGGCAGCCGCCTTGTTGGGGGTGTTTGGCTATTCGGCTTATGGAGCGGCAAAATACGCCTTGGTAGGTTTTACCGAGGTCTTGCGGGCGGAGATGAAGCCTTATCAGATCCAAGTTTCGATTGTCTATCCCCCAGACACCGAAACACCTCAACTCGAATACGAAAATCGCTTCAAACCCCCCGAGACGAAAGCGATTTCGGGAACGGCCGCCGCCCTTACCCCCGATCAGGTCGCAAAGGCAATCTTGCACCAAGCAGCGCAGGGCAGATATGCAATTTATCCATCCTGGGATGTGCGCCTGATTGCCCATTTGGTCAAGCTCTTGCCTCAATCTTTGGTTTTTGCTGTCCTGGATGGTTTAGCCCACAAAGGTCGAAGAAATGGAGGATAACATGGATATTTTTGAAAAATGCGCTCAATTTACGATTGTCCGCGAAGCCATCGAAGGCGGTTATTATCCCTACTTTATTCCTCTCTCTGAAAACGAAGGCAGTGAGGTGATGTATGGGGGTCACCGCTTGATCATGTGCGGATCGAACAATTATCTTGGGCTTACTACGCATCCCAAAGTCAAAGAAGCAGCCATCGAAGCCATACGCCGCTATGGGACAAGCTGTACTGGTTCGCGCTTTCTCAACGGCAATCTAGAACTGCATGAACGCTTAGAACAAGAATTGGCGGAATGGGTGGGCAAGCCGGCGGCGCTGGTCTTTTCGACCGGGATGCAGACCAATCTCGGCACCATCAGCGCTTTGGTGGATCGCTCTGACGTGGTTATCCTAGACAAATACGATCATGCCAGCATTGTCGATGGCGCACGTTTAGCCTGGGGTGAGACCAAACGCTTTCGCCACAACGACATGCAAGATTTAGAGCGCGTGTTGAAATCCATTCCTGAGGAGAAAGGCAAATTGGTCGTGGTCGATGGGGTTTACAGCATGGAAGGCGACATTGCCCCCTTGCCAGAACTGATCGAATTGTGCCGCCGCTACGGGGCACGCTTGATGGTCGATGATGCCCATTCCGTTGGCGTTCTGGGTGGCGGGAGAGGCACCGCGGCGCATTTCGGCGTGACCCAAGAGGTTGACCTGATCATGTCCACCTTCAGCAAGTCCTTTGCCTCGCTAGGTGGTTTCATCGCCGGCGAAGAACAGGTCATCGAGTACATTCAACATCACGCGCGGGCGTTGATTTTTAGCGCCAGCATCCCCCCGGCAAACGCCGCTGCAGCCTTAGCAGCCTTGGATGTGATGCGCCAGGAGCCGGAGCGAGTGGAGCGAGTGAATGCCATCGGCGAGAGGGTGCGGACGGAGTTGAAGCGGATGGGCTATCAGACCGGCAATTCACAAACCCCAATTGTTCCAATCCTAATCGGCGATGACATGCGCACAGTCTTCGCTTGGAAAGCCCTCTTTGAGGCCGGCCTGTTTGTCAATCCGGTGCTATCCCCAGCCGTCCCCGAAGGTCGCCAGTTGCTACGCACCAGCTATATGGCCTCTCACACCGATGAACAAATCGACCGCGCCTTGGAACTCTTCGAAAAAGTGGGCAAGCAAATTGGGTTGATCTGAGATGCCCAATCGCCAGCGCACCTTCCGGGTTGAGGGGGTTGTTCTGCGCCATCAGGACTGGGGGGAAGCAGACCGCCTAATTATCCTCTTCAGCCGCGAACGAGGGAAATTGCGCGCCATCGCCAAAGGCGCTCGAAAGCTGCAATCACGAAAAGCGGGACACTTAGAACCATTCAACCGAGTGAGCTTGCTGCTTGCACAAGGCAGAGATTTACCTTTGATCACCCAAGCGGAGACTCTTGTCTCATACCCTGCTTTCCAAGAAGACTTGTTCCTCATCGGGTATGGTGCCTATCTCCTTGAGCTCATCGATCGTTTCACCGTCGAAGAAGAAGCCAACCCAGCCTTATATCAACAATTGATCGAAACCCTAGAACGACTCGGTCAAAGCCAAGAACCCTTATTTGAATTGCGTTATTTTGAAGTAAAACTCCTTGATGAAGTCGGTTTCCGCCCGCAGTTTTTTCACTGCGTAGGGTGTAATGAAGCCATCCAACCCCAAGATCAATATTTCTCGTGCGAAATGGGGGGAGTCGTCTGCCCAAGCTGTGCAGTCCAGCCGCGCTCGCTCTTGCCCGTGTCGATGCAGGCTTTGAAGTACCTGCGCCATTTTCAGCGCAGTTCCTATCCTGAAGCGCGGCGGGCAAAGACTCCGGCAACGGTTCTCAAGGAAATGGAAGCGCTTTTAGGGCGCTATCTGCAAGCGATCTTGGAACGGGGTTTGAACACGCCCAAGTTTATCCATTCCGTCTCGCAGCTCAAAGCATCCCAAGCCGAGTCCCCGCAAAACCCTGCTGTTAATTCGGGACAAGGATGAGGGATGATCGTTCTAGATGAAATCCTCTTCTTCCTGTCACTTCGAATGAACTGACTTTTTGTCATTTCGACCGAAGGGAGAGATCTTAGATAGATTTCTCAGTTGCTGCGCTCCTTCGGAATGACAGAGGGGCGTCGCTGCGCTCCCGCGGGACAAAGGGGAACGCTGCGCTCCCTCGGAATGATATAACCTCGCTCATTTCCTCCAAGTTGAATGGACCGGCAGAAAAAGTCCTCAAATGCTTCAGAAAGACATCTTGCTGCGCTGGATTTGACAGCTAGCTCCGCTTTCTCTCCTTTCGAACGTTCTCATCTTGTCGTTCCGAGCGAAGCGAGAAACCTTCGTGATCCCTCAGTCGTTGTCTTCGTACGGTTGATTGACCGCAGGAGACGCGGCGCTCGCAGCGGAAAATCAGGGAGACTTTGCACACTCAGCATCCCCAGCGTTAAGATCATGACTCACGAATTCAGGTAAGCAAGGAAGCCCAAGCTTACGGCCAAGGCAGAGGAAAGATGCCTTTCTCGCGCGCCGAAGGGATCGTCACCCAGTTATAGCTTGATTCGCCATTCGCCACATGTTCCGCAGCTTCGTTCCATTCTTCAGAACCAATTTCGACCGCACGTTCAAACGATGTTTGCCCAATCAAGGTGGTTTCAATGAAATAGTAGCGATCGTTTGTCTGATCGGTGCGAATGGCAACAAACGCATGCCCAGGAATGCCGATAATCGCCGCTTCCAAGCGTATTGCTTCAGCAGCCGAAGCAAACAACAACGAAAGATCGATGCAATTGCCGGCGCGCTGTTCCAGCGTTTCGCGTGGCAGACGGATGCGTTGAATGTCCCCAGGAGCATAGGTAACCAATGTGCTGACATAGGTCAGATTATAGACCTTCTCCTCTGCCAACCAAATCGCCTCTAGGCGTTCCCAAACTGCGCCATCAGAGTCGTTATCAGACCCGCTATAACCGCCCCACATCATGCCGCTCTCGGTGTAGTCGGCTGCGTGGCGCAAAAGCTCTTCAACTTTTGGGTCGTTGGGTGTCACCATAGCAGCCAGCAACTCGAAAGCCTCCGCCTCGCTCATGCCCGGAATGCTCCATGGGAAATCGCGGCGAGCAAAGACCAGCGTTTCACCCGTTTCCTCTAGGAGAATCTTTTCAACGCCTTGTTGGAGAGCAGTCACGCGGATGTGGAACTGGGCAGGCTGGTTGACGTTCAGGTTCTCAATCTTATCGGAAATGATGCGCGGGTTCTGGCGTACTTCCAGAACGTCGTTTCCCTCAACCGTCACGGTATCGATGGATTGGTCAGTGAAGCCTTGCACCTCACTCAAAATCTTTAGGCGTACTGGGGAGGAGTTTGTATTGGTGATGGTAACGATGGTGAAGTCATCCAAGATCTAGCCGTAGAGCGGGTAAATGATCGTAATTAAGTCGGAGCGATAGAGATAATCCACTTGGATTTTATCGAGATCGACAGGCTGGTCGGATGATGGCAGGCTTTCATTGGTCGGTGTTGCCTGTTCGGCTGGTGGAGCAGTATGCCTTGGTTGGTCGGAGGGAACAGCCTCCCTCAGCAAAGCGCAGCCCAAGATCGCAAAGCTCAGGGCGGCGGTAACCATCCAAATTCTGAGTGACGAGGAAATTTGATGCATCGAGACAACTCCTTTCGTTTCCCATGTATGTATTGTACTCTTTCTCAGGAGAAAAACCCTGTCTCGTAGCAAGGATCTCTATCTTTCAAAGCATTGCTACACGATAAACTCAAGGTGAGCATCCAAGCAGCTTCTCAAAATTTTCTCGACTTAGTAACAGAACATCATCCGGCCTTTCCAAAAACGGTTTCACATCAGAAACAGCTCTTTTCCAATCAAGAGCCTGTAATTTTTGATATAGGAGAACCCGCCAATTTCTCTCGCCGGGAATGAGCCCGCTCCATCCGGTTTGTTGTAAAGCGTTTTGTAAGAAAACGAAGTTCGGGCTTGGCCACTGCGGATCGCTGAGATACCAGAGCAAATCATACAGATCACGTCCTTTCACGTAACGACGTTGAAGGAAAGCGTGAATTTTACCAGCTAGAAGGGTTGCGCGATCATGGTGCTGCAAGTGCAAAGGTACATGCCGACGGATAAGCGTTGTAGCAAGAGCTGCCCCAGCCGGCGGCTGGGTATCCACTTCGATTTTTACAGAGAGAATTTCTTCTCGTTGTACAGAAAGACCAAATTCATAGAGAAGGTTATGGAATTTTACAAAAGCGGAGTTAACTGTTTTCGTCTCATTTAGCTTAATCGAAATATGATAACCTTCCTTCTCTAGGTCGGACTGAATCGCTCGCAAGTAAGCGCGCATGTCATAATTTGAATATGAGCGTTCCAGTGTAAAGTCAAGGTCCTCAGAAAAACGCGGAATGGCATATAGAAAGCGCAACGCTGTGCCGCCATGAAAGGCAAAAGGGATCATGGCGCCAGCACGCTGTAAACTCTGCAAGATGCGCGCTTGCAAATATTCTCTCAATAAGTTGCGCGCAGCGATTGGATTAGCAACATCTTTCAACAATTGTTCAATGTATGCTTTCATAAACTTTCATATTCTAGTTCTACGCTCACAAATTTACGAATTTCTTCCAAAGCCCGGAAAAGCTTGGGTTTCCCCATCTTCCTGATCAAAAGCTCGAGAGATTGCAAATCTAACTGTGACAGGTTACCCAGCCTTAACTCGCTAAGATATTCCTCCTTTTCACCCCCCGGTGTCAAATAGATCAGGTCAATTAAGGCTTTTTCTGGGGTAGCAACGAATGCTTTCTGTTTGCCATCTAGTTCTAACAAACGAAAACCCCAAAAATAATCTCCCTGAATATGTCGAAAGTCAAAAACGCCCAGAGGCGTCCTCCATTCCGAAGGGCGGTCGGTAGTAACGCTTGTCGTCAAAGAGACATACTCCGGGAT
>JAOAHK010000174.1 GCA_026415275.1 Anaerolineales bacterium | reverse complement strand
TGCAATCGCAATCATGCTGAACCCTTGGCGCTTTGCCCATGGGGTGATTTTTGACACCCGTTCTGTCTTGCTCAGTTTGAGCGGGTTATACTTCGGGCTTCTTCCGACCCTTGTGGCAACAACAATGGCATCCATATTTCGTGGTTATCTCGGTGGCGCCGGAGCATTCACGGGTGTTGGCTCGATTTTGATTGCTTCATCCATCGGTTTGCTTTGGCGTTTTTCTTTACAGAGAAACAAAAAGACACCACAGTGGTACGAATTATATGCTTTTGGCTGGGTTGTTCATCTCGCCTTGTTAGTATGGTTTCTAACTTTACCACCGGGACTGGCTTTTCCAGCTATTCGCGCCATTGCCCTTCCTTTCCTTGCTATTCATCCGTTAGCAACTGTCTTAATTGGCTTGCTTTTCAACCGTTACGAAACCAGGCAGCAAATAGAACAAGCACTGATTGAAAACGAAGCTCTGTTTTCCACTACCTTTCATACTAACCCGCACGTAATGGCAATCACCCGCTTGCGGGATGGAGTTATTCTCGATATCAACCATAGTTTCAGCCAGCTTCTAGGCTTATCTCCACAAGAAGTCAAAGGGCGGCATCTAGTTGAGACTCAATTCAGAATAGAACCTGAGGAACTCGAAGGAATCACACAAAAAATACAAGAACAAGGGCATATCGAAAATTTTCCCCTTCACCTAAGGTTACCCAGCGGAGAAGTGCGCCAATTTCTCTACTCCGCAGCAACCGTGAATATTCAAAACGAACCTTGCTTAATCAACGTGGGCACAGATATCACTGAACTGCAGGAAAAGCAACAAGCTCTAGAACGGCGATTAAGAGAACTCCAAGTCATCAACGCTGTCGGGCTTGCTACCGTGAGCATCAACGACGAAGATGATCTCATCGCCCGTGTTACCGCTATTCTCGCTGCTGAACTCTACCACGAACGGTGTGGAGTGATGTTGATTGATCATACAACCGAAGAAGTTTATTATCATCCCTCTTATCATATCAACCAACCAATTACCACCTCATCGCTCCCCCTGAGTAAAGGCCTGATTGGGGATGTAATTCAAAAAGGAATCCCGGTCATTGTCTCAGACATGCACAAAGACAGCCGCTACATAGATAGCGCATCCTCCACTCGCTCAGCCCTTGTTGTCCCTTTACGCGTCAGTGGTGAAGTACTTGGAGTGATCGACGTGGAAAGCAGTCGGGTCAATGCCTTTACCCAAGATGACCATCGTTTACTCTGCACAGTTGCCGATCAACTTTCTGGCGCCATCGAACGCTTACGCGCCCAAAAGCATGCAGCCGAACAAAGTCGAGTTGCCGAATCGCTAGCAGCTACTGCAATCACCTTGAATACGAGTCTTGATTTGGAAACAATCTTTGAGAAATTAGTGAAAAATGTGCGCATTGTTATCCCCTGCGACGCAGCCAATATTACCCTGTTAGAAGGAGATGAAACCTACATAGTTTACATGGATGGATATGAGACGCACGGCGATGTGGAATGGACGCGCAATAGTCGCCTGATGCTCTCGGCCACACCCAATTACCAAGAGATGCTGCGCTCTAAAAAACCTTTGATAATTCCCGATACTCACTCTTCTTCACTGTGGAGAGTCTTTAACCAGGCAGATTGGATAGCTTCATATCTAGCTGCCCCGATTTGCGTCGATGGAGAGGTAATCGGTTTTCTTAATTTAGATCATAGTTCGCCTAACTTTTTTACCACCGACCATGCTAAAGTTCTTGGTACTTTTGCTGAACACGCCGCCATTGCCATTCGCAACGCGCGAATGTTCAATGAGATTAGACGCCGCCTAAATGAATTAGAGGCAATTAGTCATGTCTCCCTTGCCTTACGAGCCGCTCATTCTCCAGAGGAATTACTCCCCTTACTGCTCGAAGAAACCCTGCGTGTATTGGAAACCTCGAGTGGAGCTATCTGGTTGATGGACAGCAACAGTCGCAATTACAGATGTGTTCTCGCGCGAGGTTGGATGGCAGAGAGCTCAATTTCAAAAATTATGGTCGATCAAGATTTTGCCGACTTGGTATCCACACAAGGAAAAATGCTGGTGATGCCAGACTTAGAAACTGAAAACAGTGTCAAATCCCATCCCTTCAGTTCAATTCCTAAGGGTTGGAAGGTAGTTTGTTTACCCATTGCCAGCACAACAGACATCCTTGGTGTTCTCTGTGTTTCTCTGACACCCAATCACCAATTCTCACAGCAAGATCGCAATATTCTCACCACCCTTGCGGAAATCGCTGCCATTGCTCTCCAACGCTCAAAACTGTTAGTTGATCTACAGCACCAGGCAGATCGCCTGACATCACTCCGCCAAATTGACCGTGCCATCAGTGCCAACACCGATTTCTACGTTATGGCAGAAACCATCTTACAAGAAACTCAACGACACCTGGATTTGGATGCGATCCAAATTTGGACCTTTGAGTCACATCTTTCGCGGCTGGTCTTTACTGCCGGTGTGGGATTGAAGCGTTTACCCCCTACAAAGGCTTCGTATACCGTAGGTGAAGGCTTAGCGGGGAAAATCGCATTCTCAATCCAACCTTTAGCCATAAACGATCTCCGCAAGTGGATTGCGCAAAACAACTATAATGATTGTCAGGAATACTTAGAAGAAGGGTTTATTGCTTATTTGGGGATGCCCCTGATGATCAAAGGCAAATTGGGTGGTGTAATCGAACTATGTCACCGCAGTCAACTTAGTAGTCTTGCAGCGAACGACCCTCAGTGGCTCAGTTTTGCCCAAACCATTGCTAGCCAAACCGCGCTAGCTATGGAGAATGCCGAACTCTTTCGCAACCTCAATAATACTCTAATGGAACTTTCGATTTCATACGATGAGACTTTGAAAGGTTGGGCGAAAGCCCTAGAGTTACGCGATCGCGAGACAGGCGGCCACAGTGAGCGCGTCACCGAGTGGACCCTAAGAATTGCTCTTGCCTTAGGGATCGACAAAGACCATCTGATCCACATTCGCCGCGGAGCCATATTGCACGACATTGGGAAGATCGGCGTGCCAGACACAATTCTGCTTAAGAAAGGTCCTCTGACCCCTCAAGAGTGGCAGATCATTCACCAACATCCCCTTTATGCTTTTGAGTTATTGCACAACATCCACTTTTTAGAGCCAGCTCTGGACATACCCTACTGCCATCATGAGAAATGGGATGGCAGCGGCTATCCACGCGGCCTAAGGGGAGAGGAAATTCCGCTAGCAGCGCGTATCTTTGCGGTGGTGGATGTGTGGGACGCCTTGACCTCCGACCGCCCTTACCGCAAGGCTTGGAGTCAAACGGAAGCTAGAGAATATATCCGCTCCCAGGCTGGCAAGCATTTCGACCCCCGCATAGTGGAAGTTTTCCTGAAACTTCTCGATGAGACCGATCTGAAAATCTAGCGCAAGATCGAACGGCGCACTTAAGGACACGAATGCCACACTAAGGTGTCCCTTTGCGTCGACCCAGTAAGTCAAGTTGATGGGTGATCAAGATCAAATCTCCCCTTTCGATTTGAGCCTTGCGGTATTCAATCCAAGCTCTCAATTGAGACTCTTCAATTTCACTAGAGCATTTTAGAGCCTCTTCGATCATCTGCAGCAAAAAACGCAAAAAGCGATCTTCGCCAGGAGGATATTTGCCTTCAACGGAGTGTACCACCCAATCCGAAGCACCGGCGCGCAGCAGCTCACCACCAGCCTGCTTGACTGCACGCAACAAGCGACGACCACTAAACGCTCCCGCCGATAGTTTTCCTCCGACCATCCGCATTTCCATTGTACGGTGATAAAGGGAGAGGATTTTTTCATCTAGAGCTTCTTCACAAGGGGGTTCAAATACAGTTAGCCCATCGAAGTTTATCGTGAAGTAAAATAGCCCACCTTTCTTAAGGCAACACAATACCTTCGGTAAAGTCTCCTCTAAATTGATCAAATCGAGAAAAGCGTGGGCGATGAGTAAATCATAGACCCCTTCAGGACTTGATGTAGTCAGCCACCCATTAAGGTCTTCAGCCACAAAATCCACCCAGATCTCGTGGTCTCTATCGACAATTCTCAGCGTATGGTCACCACGTAGAGCTTCAAAGCCCCTCTGATGAGCCCAGTTGTTCAACCAATGCCATCCTTCCCCCAAGATGGTCGTTGAAACATCCAATGCTACATAATGCGCATAATGCAAAAAATCCCAATCAACCAGGCGTTGAATCATCGTAGCGATCCCAGAGCCGATCTCCAAGACCTGCCAAGGCTGATCACAACTTGACGGAGGCATGGATGCCACCAAAGCATCCCAAACCGCTCGATTTAGCGAGCGATCGTCGATCGACTTCTTAACATGCAAGTATTCGATAAAGGTTTGATCGTCCAATATTGTTCCCTTAACTGATTATGCATAATAAAAATTGGCGGATTTTTTCAGCGCTTTCCGACCAGGTTGGATGTTGCTCATACCGTTTTCGAGCTGCAATGCCCATTTGAGCTAAACGCTCGCGATCGATGTGTAATTCCCACAATCGATTTGCCAAAGCAGAGACATTACCTGGTTCGATCAAAAAACCTTCAATCCCATCAGAGATTAACTCTCGCGCGCCACCTTCTCTTGACCCAATGACTACCAAACCATAGCTCATCCCTTCCAGATAAGCGATGCCAAAACCCTCATAAGAGGAGGGTACAACCATGATATGGGCTTGCCTTAACAACTCTTGCAGCGTGTATTCATCCACTGAGCCCCAAAATTGGATCTGCTCTTGCAAAAAACTGCGCTCAACAAATTGGTGAAGTTGGCGGGCGTAATGAGGATCACGGCTCTCATCGCCAACAACGTGCAAGCGAAGGGGTATATCCCTTAGGCGAGACAATGCCGCGAGCAACCAATGCAACCCCTTGCGTGGAATCAAATTGCCCAGAAAGAGCAGACGCAAGTGCTCGTTTTGCATCGATCGGCTCTCGATCTCTTGCTCATTCACCAATCCAGTAAGGTGGTCTTTGCCTGGATAAGCTATAACGCTGGGAATAGAATTAGCAATTTTTAGAGGGAGGATGGCTTGCGCAGACTCCAGGGTGGTTTTACTGTTACAGATCAACCCATCCAGACTTTTGAGATAGAGTTCTTCAATGAAACGATAAATTGACCTTTGCCAAATGCGCCTGACTTCGTTATAGCGTAAATGATGAACAATGCTAATTACGGGATAGCCCTTTCGGCAGTGTAATAAATAGTTGAGTCCAGCCAGTGAGGGATGATTCAACTCGTCCTCAATGAGCAGATCGACGTTCAATTTGACAAGCATTCGGAAAAGCGCCGGCGAAAGGTTATCACCAAGGTGAAAGACATAGTTTCGCCATGGTAGGGAGATCACTTCTATTCGATCCCCTTGGGCTTGCAGATATTGAACTACTTTGCGATCGTAAAGATACCCGCCGGTCTGTTGATTCAGAGAACCGTAAATAATTAGACCAAGGCGCATGAGTGGATACTAAACTTCCAGGGTATAAGACGCCCAAGCAATCTCGTTTTCCCAGAGTTTAACCGTAATTTGTCTCAAATTTGGCGTCTGCAGACGGACGCATAAGGCTTCGCATAGCAGGCGCGCAAAACGTTCTAGGCTGGGATTCAGCCCACGAAAGGGAGGTAAGTCATTCAAGGTATGATCTCGGTATTGCGCAACCTGTTCGTCAAGGGCTTGTTCAACAGCGACTATATCGACCAAATAGCCATGTTGGTCAAGCTCCTCCCCTTGTAAGATCACTTCAAGGCGGTAATGATGGGAATGCAGTTGGTTTTCGGCACCCCAATCGCCGCCGATCAAATAGTGTTGGGCAATGAAATCCCGTTCAACACCGAGTTGATACATGAAAAACCTCCTGAACGAAATCTATTATACGCCTACATAGTTATAATGGAGCAAAAAACAATCTCATGCGCTGGATATTTCTATCTC